>JBJKQE010000024.1:0-33031 GCA_046705645.1 Ignavibacteriaceae bacterium
ATGAAATAGTGCCAAATATATAATCGTCAATATCGGCTTCGTTAGCAGTTGTAATTGTAATAGTAGAGTCCATTGTTGATGTATTGTCAAAATTTGCTCCCAGCTTCGCTTCGGCCATCACTTCAAAGTTGAATGCACCGGCAGTACCAGAGAAATCTATGCCTGCGCCTAAACCCCAATCATTATGAACCTGAGTTTGTACATTAACTGAGTTTGAAGTTGTTTCCAAATATTGAGAATTGAAATTATTTGTCATGCCGTTGAAACAGTCATCAATATCGTAAGTTGTATCGTTAAATATGTCATAATGAATCGGCGGGGCATTAAGGATTACAATAGGCTGAAGGATAGTTTTCTGTGAGTAAATAGGTTTACCAATACGGAAGTCGAGTCCGTTGAATGTCCCAAGCGCTAAAGCAGAATGATAGTAGCTGTTTGCACCGTTGTCGACCGATGTATCCGTCAAAATTTCTGCGACTAAAGAATGACTGGTCAAGTCCTGCGAGAGACTAAAGGCATCGATCTGCAGATATTGTGACTGACCATTTCCATAAATATCCTTTTCTACAACAACATCTCCGCTTCCGCTTTCATCCAGGTCACCTACAGCAATAAAATCATAGCTCAATTGATCATCTTCGGCACCGCCCGATATGCCCGGAAGATATTCATCAAAAGCAAGGTTTAGTGAATCATCCGAAGAATATACATAAATTTCATCATCAAGATCGAAAACCAGCTCATCCCGTCCCGCACCATTCAGATCTCCGGAAGTTATGCTGAAATCGGTTAAAGACCCGCTTGTACCTATTTGAGTTGAATCGACTTTTAAAGTATCATAAGTTAAAGTTTTCAAGTCTTGAGATGCTTGAATCATATAAGTAAAAATATATGCGTAATTTCCGCTCGCCTGGTTGGCGGCAGACACGAGTGCAAGTTGATCTGCAGAACCCATTTTAAACTGACCAGCAGTGATGCCGAATTCCGGTGCCTGAATTTGATATGTTGCGGGCTCTTTAAAAATGAGTCTCTTTGCTTCGGGTAAAATAGAAGATCCATTTACTTCATAAACTTTAGTATAAATAGCCCAGCTGCCTTGCCCGTTATAATTTTGTTCCACCCCATCCAAAATTATTTCATCTTTCCCGTCGCCGTTTAAATCTCCTGTTGTAATCGAAAATCGAGCGTATGCAATTGGCAAAGGGAGCAATTTTTCATCGTGAATGGAAGCAATTAAGTGAATATGAAGACTATCGTCAACGCCATAAACCTGTAAATGGATTGTAGAGTCTGCACCTTGATAAGCTAGCACAAATTGGTCGTGTCCGTTTCCCAGGAAATCTCCGGTTCTAACATAAATTCTGCCTCTTCCTCCGGCACCATACGGAGTAACCGGGCCTGTTATTGTCTGATCAGTTGAAGAAGACCATAAGTCTGCAGTTGAATCGAAATGCGGAATCATTATTTGGATGGTTTGGTTCGGCCCTTCCCAAGCGGCCACAACGTTATCAAACAAATTATTTATGAAAAAACCCGCAGCAGCATCCATTTGTTGATTCCCGCTTAAATTCGCAGTTTGGTCCTGATGGCCATTGGTTACTGTCATTCTTTTCCGGGGAGGCAAACTTTGGCTGCCGATTATGTATCTAAAGACATTTTGATGACTCACCATTGGCGGGATGCCATTTGTTTCCTGACCCCAAAGCATAAAAATATTTTCCGATTTTACTTTAATCGTATCAGTCCAGTTAAGCGGGTTATTTTGAGAAAATATTAGGCGGGATGAAATGAAAAAGATCAAACTAAATAGTAAAGCTAACTTATTCATGATAATCTCCCGAATCACTTATTTTAATAATCGCTTAAGAATTTTTAATTATTATATAAAATTCTTAATATGAATTATCCGATAAATTGCATAGCACATAAATCAAGAATAATAAAAAAGGGAGACCTGAAAATTAAAATAAGTCAGGAAGGATTGAGACTAATTACAACAATTAATCTTTCGGGAATATGATAAATTCAGGTATCTATTGTATTTTGACGACTTGGAATATATAGGTTCCAATTATTCAATAGATTTATTTATTTGACTGAGATTCATCTCCGCAGGATGAATTGTATTTGGAACAAGACAAAATGAAGAACAAATAATCTAATAGTACCTAATGCATTAATATTTTAATAAACAACGTTAACATTGAATGCAGTTTACAATGTATTAAAAAAAAATCGAAAAGGACACTTTCTTTTAATAATTGTACACATAAAATGATTTACATCACCGTTTAAAATTAAATTTATTTTTTAAAATCTAAGCGGATAAAAATGATTTATTATAAACAGCGGTAATGCTTTATAGGCAAATCAATTATTTTTTAAATGAATTATAAGTGTGTTAGGAAAGTTTTAAAGAAACGATTCCTATATTTATATATGCAAAATGCAAAAAATGCCAATGTAACCTTTCGTGTTTTATAACACGCTACTATTATATTTATTAAGCCTTTATTGACTGAAAAAATTCTTTTTGACATTTTGATTTGCAAATTAATGGCTTCTGATTATTAAAATGAAGAACATGATTAGAAGAATAGCTTTGCATACCATATCCATCATTTGGATGCTGTCATTTATTTCAATTGCCGGAAACCCGCAAAAAGCAAAAATAATTACCTTACATCAAATTGACGGAACATCTTGTACTCGAATAAAAACATGCCCATTTGTCTGCAGAATTCCGCCGCAAAAAATAAAGATAAAACGAAATGTTTCACTTTCAAGTTTCTGTCTGCCGGATGATTTTTATTCAGATAATAACTCTATAGTTTTTAATAGTGTAAGACTCAAGCGAATTCGAAAGAAATTTCTAAAATGTTCTAAATTCTCCTCGCATGAATATAAATTCTCTATTTACAGTTTAAATGGGAATCTTGCCCCGGGTGGCTGGAAAATTTATCAAACGAAGATTTCAAAATTATTAGGGGCAAGAGCACCTCCCGCTGCTTTATCAAATAATTTTTTATTCAGAAACTTATTTTATAACCCATTCCGAAAAATCCAACCTAGCTTTGCAAATTTAGTCAGTCAGTCCGATCAATATTACTTAATGAAGATACATAATAATAATTAAAGGAATAAAGTATGAAAACTTATTTACTAATCTTCATTGCAGCTTCATTACAGGTGTTATTAACAACAACACCGGTTTTCTCACAAAATTTTAGTGTTAATTTAAATCATGAACCTGGGCATATTGACAGCACTTTCGGAACAGGAGGGACGTCTAGAATAAGCGTAAGCGGAGGTTATGGAGTAATGTCTGCCGGGGGACAAAGAGGCTTAATGCAGGTTGTTTCAATGGCAGTTGAACCTGACGGGAAGATTGTTGAAGGAGGTTACTGCCGGCCGCAATCCAGTTTGGATGCATTTGCCGTAGCAAGATTTGATTCGGATGGAACTCCAGACAACACTTTCGGAACAAACGGATCAACTTGGACTCATCTTGACAGTGCCGGCGAAGATCAGGCATTTTCAATTGCCGTACAGCCGGATGGAAAAATTGTTGAAGCAGGCGTCTCAGAAAATAGGACCACAGGAGGTTATGAATTTGGAATAGTAAGATTTAATACTGCTGGCACTCTGGACAATTCATTCGGTACCAACGGATATGTAAAAACTTTTATCCCCGGCGGTGATAATAATTGGGATGGAGCTTTTTCTGTTGCCGTAGAAAAAGACGGGAAGATTGTAGTTTCAGGTACATCCGAATCAGATTCAAATACGGTTGTCAATTATAATTTTGCAATGACAAGATTAAATTCCGACGGAAGCATTGACAATACTTTCGGCACAAACGGCTTTATAAGAGCGCTTGATCTGTTTCTTCCTTCCAGCAATAAAATTATGAATACCGTAATTCAGCCTGACGGAAAATATTTAATTTCAATTTCCAACTCATACTTAATCAGAGTAAATGAAAACGGGACTTTTGATAATACATTTAAGATTAACGGCGTTATAAATACATCGGCATTGTTTGGAAGCAATGGCTGGTACTTGTATTTACATTCCATCGCACTTCAGCCGGATGGTAAAATTATTGATGTAGGACAAAACGGCCATATTTTTGTCACTCGATTTAATCATGATGGTACACTGGATAGTACATTCGGTACAGGAGGATATACAATGTTCAACGATAATTCAATGGAATCCAACTGGGACGCATACTCCGCAGTGCTTCAACCCGATGGAAAGATAATAGCTGCCGGTACTTCCGAGTTAAACGGCGGCGGAAGCCGCTTTCAATTTGCAGCTGTAAGGTTTGATTCCAGCGGCGCTATCGACAGTTCCTTTGGTGCATACGGATGTGCCAGAACTTTAATAAATGGCGGGAACGATTCTAATGATATAGCAACTTCAGTCGCAATACAGCCTGGCGGGAAAATAATCTTAGGCGGTACTTCTCAAGATGTATATAATACTAATGTTGGTATTTTGTCCAATTCATTTGCTGCCGCTAGATTTTACGGCGGTAATTCTTCGGTTGTTACAATAAGTCTGGATAAAAAAACAATATTATTCGATAGCGTTGAAGTAGGTAAAATAAAGGATACTACGTTTGTAATTTCCAATAGCGGGTATGACACGTTAAAAATAAATAAAATTAAATCGACTAATAATCTCTTTGTGTCGAAAGCAGATTCTTTATATATTCTTCCCGGGCAGTCATTTACCGATACCTTAAAGTTTAAACCAGTTTCCCAGGGTAACTTTTCCGGGCAATTAATAGTTGTAAGTAATGCAATTAATTCGCCGGATACTGTTAAATTATCCGGTACCGGGGAGCTTGCTACTGGAATTAGAGAACATATAAACGGAGCCCCTAAAACTTATTTCCTGTCCCAGAACTATCCGAATCCGTTCAACCCGAGTACAATAATTAAATATCAAATTCCAAAAGCAAGTCTTGTAATGCTTAAAATTTATGATATACTTGGAAGAGAAGTAGCTAGTCTTGTAAATGAAAGACAGGATGCAGGAAATTATAAGGTTGATTTTAATGCGGAAAAATTATCAAGCGGTATATATTTTTATAAAATGACCGCAGGCAGCTTTACCAAAGTTAAAAAGCTTTTATTGTTGAAGTAACCCGCTGCTATATATATAATTAAAATTTAGATTTTTAATACCGGAAGGATTTTATGAAGAAAAAATATTTAGCCGCTATTATGATTTTGTCTTTGTATATACCAACACTAAATGCGCAGGAAAGTCATTTGCCTCTTGATGGAGTAACTCCAATAATATACAGCCCCGGTATTATATGGAAATTTGTTGATAATACAGGGAAACCCGTTTCAACACCGGATTCAATGCTGGTCTATTCTCAGATATTAACTGCAATTAATGGTGAGCCGATTTCGGGATATACCTGGGCATTATCAATCGGTTCAACATTTCCCCCCGGGGTTACAGTAGAGCCATTAACCGGAATATTAAAAGGTACAGGTGATCCGTTAATCGCGGGTAATTATAAATTTATTATGACTGTAAGCGATGATAACGGGAATACCTCCCGAGACACGATAAATTACTCTGTAATAACCGATTCAGGTACAGTGGATTTTTATAACTCTTCAACGCGTCAAGATTCAATTAATATTTATTCTACAGGAAATCCTTTCTCTTTTACAGGAATTTATTTTGCAGTAAGCATCGGTGCCGGTTTAGGTTTCCGTCCTGTTCCAACACCGCTTACCTGGTCGATTTATTCCGGTTCGTTACCGCCCGGTTTAGTTTTAGACCAGGCGAGAGGCGTAATTCGAGGTACACCCGATAATAGTGATGCAGGGGAAACTTATTCTTTTAGAATTGAGGCAAAAGACAAAGCAGGGCGTAGAGGTATAGGACCGGATGATTCGATTTCTGTTATTTCACTTCCAACTTCGATACAACCTTCAAAGCAGATTCCGCAGTCCTATAAGCTTGAGCAGAACTACCCCAATCCGTTTAATCCTTCAACAACAATAAAATATACAATTCCAAATGTAGCGGACGCAAATTTTGCATCCGCTACAAACGTGCAGTTGAAAGTTTATGATATACTCGGCAGGGAGACAGCTGTATTAGTAAACGAAAAGCAGAAACCGGGATATTATGTAATAAATTGGGATGCAAGCAGCTTGCCAAGCGGAGTTTATTTCTATAGTATCAACGCCGGAAATTTTACTTCAACTAAGAAGATGGTTTTACTTAAGTGATTTTTCGAATTAAGAGAGGACTAAAATGAAATATTTAAATTCAATGTGGATTTTACTTTTGGTACTGGTATTTTCATTCCGCGAATCTGATGCTCAATGGCTACAAACTAATGGAATATCAGGTGGTAACGTTAATTGTTTTGCCATATCGGGTACTAATCTTTTTACCGGTACTTCTGATGGAGTTTTTCTATCGACCAACAATGGCAGCAGTTGGACAGCGGTCAATAATGGTTTGACGGACACTGTAGTTCAATCACTTGCTGTATCGGGCTCCAATCTTTTTGCTGGAACTCTTAATAACAGCGTATTTCTATCGACCAACAACGGCAGCAGGTGGACAGCGGTCAATAATGGTTTGACTAACACTTATGTCAAATCTCTTGCCGTATCGGGCACTAATCTTTTTGCCGGTACTAATTCCAATGGAGTATTTCTTTCAACCAACAACGGCGGCAGTTGGTCATCGGTCAATAATGGTTTGACGGACTCTGAGGTCCCATCTCTTGCTGTATCGGGTAATAATCTTTTTGCCGGTACTTCCGGTGGAGTATTTCTATCAACCAACAACGGCAGCAGCTGGGCATCAGTAAATAATGGTTTGACGAACACTTCTTCTTCAGGACTTTATGTCAAAGCTCTTGCCGTATCTGGCACTAATCTCTTTGCCGGTACTTATAGTAACGGAGTATTTCTATCGACCAACAACGGCGGCAGTTGGACAGCGGTTAATAACGGTTTAACGGACACTGTAATCCAATCTCTCGCCGTATCCGGCACTAATCTCTTTGCCGGTACTTTTAGCGGGGTATTCCTATCGACCAACAACGGCAGCAGCTGGGCATCAGTAAATAATGGTTTGGCAAACACTTATATAATTTCGTTAACAGTTAACGGTGCGAATCTCTTTGCCGGAACTGCCGGTGCCGGTGTTTGGAGAAGACCTTTATCAGAAATGATCACATCGGTGAGTGAAAAAGAAAATCAAGTTCCAGCTAATTTTATTTTATTCCAAAACTTTCCAAACCCGTTTAATCCTTCAACAGATATAATTTATCAGCTGCAGGTTAAAAGCTTTGTTTATTTGAAGGTGTATGATGCAGCCGGTAATTTGGTAAAGACACTGGTTAATGAAAGACAAAACGCGGGAAGACATTCCGTAAATTTCATTGGGAGCGGACTAGCCAGCGGAGTTTACTTCTATCGTATCACTGCCGGAAATTTTACTGAAGCAAAGAAGATGATTTTGCTTAAGTGATTTTTAGAATTAAAGGAGGACCAAAATGAAATATTTAAATACAATGTGGATTTTACTTATTGCTTTCATATTCTTACAGGTCAAAGCCCGGGCTCAATGGTCGGAAACCTCTGGCCCGGACGGCGGAAATGTTAAATGCTTTGCGGTTAACGGCGGCGATTTATTTGCAGGTACACTCGGCGGCGTCTTTGTTTCCAACGACAACGGGCATAGCTGGAAAGGGACAGGTTTGGAAAGCATCGAGGTTTTGTCTCTTTCTTTTGCCCCAAACGGATCAGGCAAGACCGATTTCCTGGCCGGGACCTTCTCGCAAGGGATATTTCTTTCTACAGACAGCGGAACCGACTGGACAAAGGTCGACAGCGGATTAACGGGTCACGACGTTAGTGCGCTTGCATCTATTCCCAACGTCAAAGGAGGATCCGACCTATTTGCAGGAACCGATAGTGCCGGTGTCTTTATTTCTACGAACAACGGAACCAGCTGGAAAGCCGTAAATTCTGGTTTAAGTGATATGACTATAATTAGCCTTGCAGCTAACGGGGGCAACCTCTTTGCCGGTACCGATACAGGGGGAGTATTTATGTCAACAAATAAAGGTGCAAACTGGTCATCAATAAATAACGGCTTAACTAATCACTTAATTTTGTTCCTTGCCGATAGTTCTAATGGAAAAGGAGGAACAAATCTCTTTGCAGGAACCGACGGAAGCGGCCTATTTCTTTCTACAAATAACGGCAACATCTGGAATCCGGTAAATATAAATCTTCCTTCTCCTTATGTCTCTTATATTTCCTGCCTGTCAGCAAACCCTTTGTCAGGATATATCTATACTGGATCTTACGGCGGAATTTTTATTTCAACCGACAACGGAAATAGCTGGAAAAGCGGGGGACTCGTAAACGAAAATATTCAACCCATTTCGAGCACAACCGGCTCGACTGGAGGAACCAATATTTTTGCAGCAACCGCAGACAATGTGCTACTTTCCTCGGACGATGGGGCAAATTGGACTTCGGCAAATACCGGCCTGGCGGCTACCAGTGTTACTTCATTGTTAATGAGTTCAAATAAAACAGGAGGAACCGAAATATTTGCCGGTTGTTACGGAGATGGTGTCTCACTTTCAACTAATAATGGTTCTACATGGACTAACCTTGACTCAGGACTTACGAATCCATATGTTATTTGCCTCGCACTCGGTTCAAGCAAAACAGGAGGAACAAATCTTTTTGCCGGGACATACGGCGGCGTCTTTCTTTCAGCAAATAACGGGTCAGATTGGACAAATGTAAGTACTGGACTAAGTACCAGCACCGGAGATACCATAATTACATCGCTCCTTGAGAGCGGAAACGATCTGTTTGCTGCTTGTTGGGGAAACGGTATTTTTATTTCCACAAACAGCGGGTCCGATTGGAAACCGGCGAGTTCCGGGCTTATGAATAGTTATGTTACTTCGCTTGTATCTTCTTCAAACCCAGCAGGAGCCAATGTACTCTTTGCAGGTACAAACGCTGGTATTTTTATTTCATCGGATAACGGCGCAGACTGGATGCAGAAAAACAAAGGTTTGACGGACACGCTTGTTTCGACGCTAATGGTAAGCGGAAATAATATTTACGCAGGGACAACGAACGGCGTATTCCTTTCTGTAAACAACGGCGGCAGCTGGACTTCGATTAGTAAAGGTCTTCCGGATACTACAGTTGGATCAATATCTGCAGTAGGCGGAAACCTTTTTGCGGGGACTTATCTAGGAATATTCTATTCAACCGACAACGGCACTGATTGGTTGCCTGCAAATGAAAGCCTGTTGAACAAAAATGTTTTATCAATTACTTCCGGCGGCTCTAATCTCTTTATCGGAACTTTAGGCGATGGGGTTTGGATCCGACCACTTTCGGAAATGATTACAAGAATAAACGATAAGCAGAGCAGTGAACCAATCCGATTTTTTCTTTCACAAAATTATCCAAATCCATTCAACCCATCTACGACAATACAGTATCAAATTCCGAAAAGCGGAATAGTAACTTTAAAAGTTTATGATGTGTTGGGAAGAGAAGTGAAAACTCTAGTCAGTCAATATCAGAATAATGGTAAATATAATATTAAATTTGATGCTTCCAATCTTTCAAGCGGAATATATTTATATAAGTTAAGTACGGGAAGTTTTATATCTTCAAGGAAGATGTTGTTACTAAAGTGACCTTTTGGGTGAAACTTATCCTAAAGCCCTATTCTTGTTATTTCGGCTGTGGAGGTCTTGATTGGAAGGAAGGAGAATTGGATTAGGTCATTTTCCAAATTCGGTAAGAGTTTTTCAAATTTAATTTAGGATTATAAAATCTTTTAAGTAAAATTTTTTTATAAAAGAAACTTTTTTCTTGACGCATTAAAATTAATATTCTAAATTAACCTAAAATAATTAGACATAAATAGTTATCCTTTGAGTATTCTAGCTAAACTTGTTTAATTACTTTGCAAACTAGAGCGGATGACATAATCTTTCAACGGATGAAAGTTTTACAATAATATCTTTTAAACCATATCATGAAATCTTTTATTTATTTTGATTTTAGTTCTGCAACTTTAGAAAACTCTTAATATTAAAAACAAATTATTACATTTTGCATAATTAAAAGAAAGTCAACTAAAATAAAACGGAGCTAAAATGAAAAGACAATTTTTATGTTGGTTTTTATTAACATTTACATTTTGTATTAATGTAAAAGCACAATGGGTAACTTATGGCCCTGATGGCGGAGGAATTTCTTCAGTTGCTATAAGCGGCAGTAATATATTTGCTGCCGGGAATGGAGTATTCCTATCTACAAATAATGGAAGCAGCTGGACAGTTAACGATACTATGACGGATCTCAAATTTTCTTGTCTTGCTATAAGCGGCAGTAATATTTACGCTGGTGGTTATAATACCTACGATCAAAGTGAAGGAGGAGTATTTCTATCCACAAACAACGGAATCAGTTGGACCAAAATAAGTAATGGATTAACAAGTGATGTTGTGTATTCCTTATTATTAACTGGGGGTAATATTTTCGTTTCAACCGGAGGTGGAATGTTTCTTTCTACAAATAACGGCAGCAGCTGGGCATCGGTTAATAATGGTTTGCCTGTATACACCGTAATGTCTTTTGCGGTAAACGGAAGTAGTATTTTTGCTGGTACTTTCGGCGGCGGAGTTTATTTATCCACAAACAATGGAAGCAACTGGACTGCTGTTAATAACGGATTGACAAATGTAAAGGTTGATGCTATTGCTTCAAACGGAAACAATATTTTAGCTGGCACCCAAGGAGGAGGGGTTTTCCTTTCTACTAATAATGGCGGCAGTTGGGCAACTGTTAATAATGGCTTGGACAGTAATATAGTTTATTGTTTAACAATTAATGGGAATAATATTTATGCAGGTACAGTGCATGGTGTCTTTTTATCTACAAATAACGGTAGTAGTTGGTCTGCTGATAATATCGGGATTACGAATAATAGTATTGGTGCTATTGCAATAAGCGGCAGTAATATATTTGCTGCCTCGAATGGGGTATATTTATCTACAAACAATGGCAGCAGTTGGACTGCAGTTAATAATAAACTAACAAATACCAATGTATACTCTGTTACAATTAATAATGGTAATATTTTTGCCGGTACTTATGGGCAGGGAGTCTTTTTGTCAACAAATAACGGCAGCAATTGGACGGCAGTTAATAATGGTTTGATAAATCATAAGGTTAATACTTGTGTGGAAATCGGCAGCAATATTTTTGCGGGTACTTATGGAAGAGGAGTTTTTCGATCAACAAATAACGGAAATAGTTGGACTTCGGTAAATAATGGCCTGACAGATACGCTTGCTTTAACTCTCGCAACTATGGGAAGTAATTTATTATTGGGAACCCTTGGTGGGGGAGCTTTTCTTTCTGCAAATGACGGAACCTCTTGGACACCTATAAATAATGGTATGACAAGTAATACTGTGTATACTTTTTCAATAAGCGGAGGTTCTATTTTTGCAGGTACTGATATGGGAGTATTTTTATCAACAAATAACGGCAGCAATTGGACGGCGGTTAATAACGGCATTTCAAATTATATTGTAAGTTCAATTGTAATAGATAGTAATCGAATTTTCGCCGGTACTGATTTTAATGGAGTTTTTCTGTCTACAGATAACGGAAGCAGCTGGAAGGCAGTTGACAACGGAATCACAAACTTGGATATATATTCGCTTGCAATAAGCGGAAATAATATTTTCGCGGGTACTCTTCAAGGAGGAGTATTCCTTTCCACTAATGATGGCATCAGTTGGACGCCGGTAAATAATGGTCTTACCAGAACCAAAGTTTATTCGCTCGTAATAAGTGGAAATAATATTTTTGCAGGAACTAATGGTTCGGGCGTATGGGTCCGTCCGCTTTCCGAGATGATAACAAATGTAAAAACAAGTAGATATAATTTTCCCGTTAAATTCTTATTAACTCAAAATTATCCGAACCCATTTAACCCAAGCACTACAATAAAATATACAATTCCGGCCTCCCTAAATCCCTCCGAAGGAGGGACTTTAGTGCAGTTGAAAGTATATGATGTACTCGGCAGGGAGACAGCTGTATTAGTAAACGAAAAGCAGAAACCGGGATATTATGAAATAAATTGGGATGCAAGCAGCTTGCCAAGCGGAGTTTATTTTTACCGAATACGGGCTGGAAATTATATTAATACTAAGAAGATGTTATTGCTTAAATAATTTTAGGGAGCGCAGGCTCCCTAATTCTATCAGTTAAATATTTTAATATGCATGTACATTATGTACAGCATAATTAACAAATAACCCGATGACGGGTGCTGGTCGAGCAATTCAGACTTTATCATCTTTAAAAACTATTTAGTACCCATCTTATTAAGCTGTATTTGTTAAATCGGATAAATGATTTAACGTGTCCTTTTACCGGCTCTTATACCGGCGCAGGCGGTACAAAGTTTTTTATTACCCTTACCATTAACTTTATTTTTCCTGGTAATAGCATGACCGGCCGTACATACACCATATATATGATATACATTTCCTTCTTTGGAATAGTAAGGTAAAACTTGTTTAGGCATAACCGCTCCTTTGTGATAATTTAAATAAAATAATTGAAACACTCATATTTAATTCAAAAGATATTTTAATATGCATATATAAATCCATAGAAGCAAAGAATGTTTATCGATAAAAAACTAATCAAAACAGCTTCACATAAAGCGGTTTGCTATATTATCCTAGATCCTAAGTGTAATAGCAGCGGTCAGGTCAGGAAGTGCGCAGTCTGCTCTACCGCGTATTATTGATAAATTATATCTCTTGTTGTTTTTAATACTCTACTTTTCTATATTGATTTTAGATAATCCTTCATCTAGCGGAGATGAATCTCAATACCCTTAAATAAATCCATATTGTGTTTGGAAGTTATTTATACCTAGATGTTAAGAGGTAATAGGTGCCTGAATATATTATATTCCCGAAAAATTAATTATTGTAATTAAATTCAATCCTTCCAGCTTAATTTTAATTTTCAGGTCTCCCATATTTATTATTAACCATAGTTTATTTTGAATACGGCAACCAGATAATCCAACTTTAAGAATTTGACAAAGTAAGTAAAAATTCTGAAGAGATATTTAAAATAAATATTGCGGGAGTTTATCATGAAAAAGTTATCTTCACTTTTAATTTTAACCCTTCTACTTTTAGCTGATTATTCATATGCGCAAACCGGAACCGAACCGATTCCGTGGACTGCGCCGATTAAAGTTAACTCCGATAACATATTTCTTCTTTGGAGTCAGCTTTCCGGCGATTCAATAAGGAGCTATCAACAGGTTTACAAATACTTATATAAACCGTCAATGGTCTCGAAAATAATATCCACAACGCCTCCATCGGATACAACAGTTACTTTTGGCAATGGTCAGATGGATGTAGCGGCAGGGTACTTTCGAAGCAGCGTTTTTGAGGATGTGGTTGCAGCCTGGGAAACGTATAATGCTAAAATACACATCATGATCCCGCACATTGACTCGACATCCCATACCTGGTCATCATCTAGTGAGATAACAATTCCCGGACCTGCTGTAGGTTATTACAATCTTAACTCATCATCAACCTCGTCGCGAGGCAGGATTTATGTCAGGACCGGCGACTTCCTTGGAAACGGACTCGACCAGTTTGTATTAGCATATGAAGGAGCAGACTCATTAATCCATATCAATTTATTTAGTGTAGATAACAACTTGAATCCTCACTTGCTAGCCACAGCACAGGCAGATACCTTTGATGTAAATCCACCCTGGGCCAAGTTTTCGATGGCTGCAGGCGACCTAAATGGAGACGGGAAAGACGAGATCGTATTGAACGGACTGAGAGTAATCAATAATGGAAGCCGGGTCAGCCTTTATACTAAGATTTATGAATTGAATGGTTCTTCTCTGGAACCTGAAGGAAGCTTAGTGTCCTCACAGTGGAACACCGGTACGGGTAATGTATCCGAAGCCAATTGCAGTGCTTCGGTGGGTAATTTCTACGGCGGCGGCAACGCAATCGGGTTAACCTTAGCTACTTTCTACGCGGGTACAACTGAAAACTTTAACACATACTTTATCACTGCATCTTCGGATTTGAAGACTTTGACGTACCTGACGACCACTCCAATTAGGACATCGTTGTCCTCTTCCCGCAATGGAGCACTCAGCGTCTCGTCCGGAGATCTAAACGGCAATGGCCGCGATGAGCTTGTGTTCGCTGACCTTGGCAATCTATATGATTGCGGTATCGATTCGACGGGTAAAGCTTTTGTTAATCACCTTTCTACTTTCTATAATGAAAATTACGATGACATAGTGACATATGATTATCTCGGGGTTGGAGATCTTGATGAGGATGGAAGTGATGACATTGTTCTCACCAAAGGGATCTGGGTTAACGGAGAAGAGAATTTCAATTTGTACGGACGCTCTGTTAAGAAAGATCTGTCAAAAGACTCTTTAATGTTTCATATAGTATTTGCGCCAGTGACCGAAAACAGTATCAAATCTCTTTTCCACTACGCACTTGTGTTGGGCACGTTTGATGGCGGCAGCTTCAAAATTGGAGCACCGACGTTCTATAAGGTAAACAGTGTTGTCAAGCCGGTTGTCGTACTAAATACACCGCCAATTCACTTCGATATTCTCAACGGGACTAAATATGACCTGTCGAACTGTTTCAGTGGAAACGGCTGCACTTTCTATTCGACTTACGAGCAGCAGAGTTCGACTTCTGTTAATTTGGAGACACAGACTCATAATGATGTTTCCGACGCTGCAGGTGTCGATTTGTCAGGATCTGCCGGGGTTACCTTTGGGGTAGGAGTCCAATATAGTGTCTCTGCTAATTTCGAACTGAAAGTTGAGGGCACATGGGGGCATTCTTTTGCCAGCAATACTTCTACCATGCAAACAACATCCCTGCAGATTGGAGTATCGGCTATGGGTGACGATCAGATATATGCAACTACTTCCTCATACAATCTTTGGGTATATCCGGTCTACCAGGGGAATGACCCTGAACCAGTAAATTTTCTCAATTTCGCTTCGCCAACTAAAACACAAGGCGCGTGGTTTCCCAGCAAGAGTTACGCTATTAACAACTACATCCCCAATCATGAAGTGGGCAACGTGCTGTCTTATCTCCCTTCTGAAAATGCAATGAATAATCCCAACATTGACTCGAGTATAGTTTCGGTATCTCAAAGCCAGGGGTTACCAATCTCCGGGCAGAGTGGTTCTTATTGGGATTTAAATTATACAAAATACCTGCAATCATCTCTTGATTCGACATGGAACAGTGGATGGGATGTAAACATCCAAGCTGTAGGTGCATACTCAAGTACCGGCGACAATGTACAAATGACCACAAATACTACCTCAATAATGAATGGATGGGATCTTCGCGCAACTTTTGGAAGTCTTATAGATAGTCTGGGCAGTGCAGCCGGGTATACCGTTTATCCTTATGCTTACCGTTCAAAACAAGGCGCAATTGTGCTGACTTATGCTGTTGATCCTGACATCGCTCCTCCCGGCCAGCCTCCGACATGGTGGCAGCAGGAATACGGTCACTATTCTAATCCGACATTTATTCTTCCCTGGTTTTATGCTGCTCAGGAAGGAACACCAGTAGATACTGTAAAGAAATATGAGACAAGCGACATATACTTCAGTAAAAATAACCCTCAACCCGGAGACACAATTACTATTACCGCCAGGGTTAGAAACTTCAGCCTTGTGCCTACCACGAGCCCTGTCGCAATCAAATTTTACGTCGGGAACCCTGAATCAGGAGGAACAATCATAACAGGCATAAACGGATCGGACTCAGCCATGACGGCAGCATTGGTCAAAGATCGCAGCTGGTCGGACGCCACCATAAAATGGGCTGTGCCTTCGGGTTTGCCTCAGTTCCCAAGAATTTATGCAGTAATAGATCCAAGTAATCAAATTCAGAAAATGCAAGAGAACAACAACATGGGATGGGCGGTGCTAGGCCAGCAATCCCAGACAAATGTGTCAGGCATCGTTCAAAATAAACCTTCTATTATTCCAAACTCGCCGGTACTTTATCAATCTTATCCGAATCCGTTCAACCCAACCGCTCATATCGATTATTCTATTCCTAAAACGACCTTGGTAAAATTGACAGTTTATAACATCCTTGGACAGAAAGTAAAAACATTATTTTACGGTGAAGAAAGCCCTGGAAAATACAGCGTTAATTTTAATGGCGACGAGTTAGCAAGCGGAGTTTATTTTTATCGGTTAAGAGCCGGTAATTTTATTTCAGTAAAAAAGATGTTACTTCTAAAATAATATCAAGTTCTTTATTTTTAATTATGAGTAGAAAGTAAAAAAATGTAAAGAAATTCTTTCAAGCGGATTTTCAAGAAAAAATCGGAATGAAAATCTCATTCAGATTTATACCATTCAATCTCAATCAACTAGAAAAATACTTTTCTATTTGACGGAAGCGGCAGACACAAACTGTTCGTTAAGAATTTGAAATCATTTTTGAAAAATTATTTCAAATAAATTTTAAGTAACTGGAATGAAAGATTATATAAAATTTAAAACCTAAAAATGGCATTACCTTTGGTCTGATAAAAATTTAATTTTTTTGAAAAATATGCCCGCTTACCTGAAATAAAAATCCCATACCGGTATACTTCGGTTATATGAATTCACACGGCCGATATTTTACACAGCTTTAGAGCGGGCCAAAATCTTTACAATTAATTTATTAAAATAATTCAATCCTCATGACAATCTCTATTATTATCTCTAAATGCCCTCAAGAAATTTTTTAAATTTTGATCAATAATGTATGCATTATTCGGATCTGTAGGATCAAGCAAGTTATTGCCGGAATCAACAAACCAGCCGTCCGGGCTTATACGAAGAGTAAGGTTTACCGTTGTTTGTGATGAATCAACTACCAAAGGAGGATTAATCGGCATTTTAATTTCTGCATCAATTTGGGATTTATAAGTAAAAGGCATGGACTGTCCATTTTTATAATAATTTCCATCTATTATCACACTATATCCGGTACCGGTCAGAAAATCAGTAAAGGTTGTTTGTACGGATGATGATAAACTGTCGATATCATCTTGATCAACTCTATGTATCTCAAACCTTACTCCATTATACGTACCGTTTGGAATATTATCTACGGAAATCTGCTGTACTGAATCAGTAAGGCTTAAATCCAAAACAAAAGGGGACAGTTTTAGATTTGAATGTTCGCCTATTT
The DNA here is from genome assembly GCA_046705645.1 of Ignavibacteriaceae bacterium. GTDB lineage: Bacteria > Bacteroidota > Ignavibacteria > Ignavibacteriales > Ignavibacteriaceae > FEN-1297. Next base: position 17,378 of record JBJKQE010000024.1, read on the forward strand.
GGGAACTATCTTCAAAATGGTGATAATCATATACATGATTATTTATTCCGTCTTCGTGATCCATTTCCACTTCTTTATTGTTCTCAGATTTAAGTTTAAGGTCTTTTAGAACAACTCTAACACGTGTAACTGATATAGAATCTATTGAACTGGTGGAACTGATTTTTTGCAGCGCAGTAGATCTCTGGTTTGTCAAATATGCTGTAATAGTTACTTGACCGGGTGACCCTGCCGGTGCGGTAAGAGGATTATTAGATTTAGTACACCCAATCCAATATAAAGATGTAAGAAAAATTAATAAAAAACTCAAATGCCAAAGCCTTTTCATACCTGCCTCCATAAATGATAAAAAACACGTCCGTCTCAATATTAGTTACATTTTTTCCCAGCATACGAACCTTTAATTAATTATTTTAAGAACTTCAAAAAATGTTTGAATAAATAAAACAGCAAACAATATACCCGGTGAATTTTATTTGAAATTGATTCAATTTTATTTAGTTATGCGCAAAAATTTCATGAACATGAAAAACATACGTATTAATCAATTTACGTTGTCTTTTATAATTAAAAATAAGAATTATCAGTTACTATAATATAAAAGATATGTATTCATTTTATTTTGTTCAATATCGTTTTGATGATCATTTGATCTTAATCATAAACTGTAACTTAATCTTATATTTTGGTGTCCATTGCCCAAAATTTTAATTCATAATTAATCCTTAACTTTATTTTAGCAGTCAGCTCGTCGGCCTACGTATGCGGGCTACTTAAACATAAAGCTGTTAGACGCTAAAATATGAAAAATAATTAGTGAAGAATTCATTTAATAAACACCAAACTATGATCGACGATAAAAAAAGTATAATTAATTTTGTCATACCTATTTCCTTACTTATAATTTTAATAGTAATTGCATTAATAAAATATCCGGAATTATTAGATTATTCATTTTTGAATTTAATACTAATATTTGTTGGAATTATCATATACACCGTAATTTGGATTTTCCTTAATCCGGATAGATTTTCCAGAAATAGCGGGTTGCTTATCGGATTATTATTTATTTTAAATATTTTTCTTGAGGATTTTATTAATTGGCCAACAAAAGCAACAAGCCTTATATCGACATTAACAATGATGTTTTTAATTTTTATTTCATTTTCAATAATAAGTGCAATTACGCCAACAGATCGATATAAATTATTTAAAGGGATTAAAAGCAGTTTTATAAGTGCTCTTTTGGGAACAATTATTGCACTGACTTTCGGGTTTCTAATATGCTTTTTATTTCCACACAGACTGATAGAGATATTAAGGTATGATTCAGGATTTAATAATTTTTCAAATTCGAAAGCCTTTACATTTTATAATGCAATTGATAATGCATCAAATCATATTATAATAGTTCCGGTTGTTTCAATAATTATGGGCCTTATTGGTGCAGTTATAAAGCTGCTAACATTAAAGCTGAAAGAATTAAAATCAATAACGAATTGAATAACATATTAATGTTTAAACAAGGGAACACTACTGAAGGTTAGTCTTGAACAGAACTACCCTAATCCATTTAATCCAACATCAACACTAAAATATACTATTCCAAACGTAGCGGACGCAAATTTTGCGTCCTCTACAAACGTGCATTTGAAAGTTTATGATATTCTCGGCAGGGAGGTAGCTGTATTGGTAAATGAAAAGCAAAAAGCGGGATCTTATGAAGTAAAGTGGAATGCACGTAATCGGCCAAGCGGAGTTTATTTGTTCCAAATACGGGCTGGAAATTATATTAATACTAAGAAGATGTGATTGCTTAAATAATTTTAGGGAGCGAGAGCTTGCTAATTTGTTATTTTGGGCAAACAAAAAATTATAAAAAAATTATTTGTATGCCGAATTTATTTTTAGAATTTGATTGGTACCTTATCTGGTTTGAAACTTTCAAACTCTATGGAGGAAAGAAATATTGTACCTTAAAAAGAGGTACATAATCGAAAAATCAGCGAAATGATGTTTGAAAATTTTTTAATGCAAATAGCAAAAAATATTATTATGTTAATTAGAGATAATTAGCCTCAATTTTAAAGGGTGAGGATTTTAATACTTCAAAAAACACAAATGAGGTAATCTAATAGTTTTGACAGGATTAAAGAGTAAAAGATTTATTAGAAAGAAGGAAATTTCCAGCTTATAAGTTTAAATTTTATTTAAATGGAATAAGAATAAAACAAGTTACTAATTTTAAGTACAAATTATAAGAGTATTAGGAGAAAATAGGATCAGTCCAGCAGGCTAATTTAAATGTATTGTGTTCTACTCAAATAATAGTTATACATTAAAAACAATGATTAAGTAGTAATTATTAATGAGTAATATCAGAAATTATATTTTATTAATTACTTTATTTCAGATTTTCGGTTGCCAGAATAGTGAAACGGAATTTGAAAAGACAAAAGTTTTAATCCATAATCAAAAGTTTGAAATACTTACAGCCAATTCACTTTTTGATTATTATTTAAGTCAACAAAATATTTCAGATTTAACCTCAGCTTCCAATAGAATAATTTATGAACCAATTAGAAAAGAGATAATAGAGGGTGCAGAGGCTGCTTTTATGTTTGAAACAATCCGCATTCCTTATCAACCCGGCGATTTGCTAAGAAAAGAAGTTGAACTTTTGAGAAACAGCGATTTGTTGGACATAACAAAAAAAGCATTATCTAATATTTCATCAAATCTACCGGGGCCGGATACAAAAATTATTTTTATGCCTGCAAATCCGGCAATGCATAATCTTTTTGTGAAATATAATCTATGCATGAATGGTGTTACTTTAGGCAGCGGTAAAATCATTATTATGATAGACCCAACATTTCCGCAATGGGAGAAAACTTTACCAATGGTATTAGCTCATGAATATCATCATAGTACTTGGATCTCAAGAAACTGGAAAGATTCGGATTTCACACTATTAGAATATTTAATCTTTGAAGGACGTGCTGATGCATTTGCTTCAAAGCTATATAATGATGTAGAAGATCCTTGGACCAAGATGATAAATAAAGAGCAAGAAGAAAAGGTATGGAAATTAATTCAACCCGAAATTTTTATGAAGGGACATGACAGAATTAATAAAGTAATGTGGGGTAGTAAAGATATTCCGGTTGGAAGCGGATATGCAATTGGATTACATATAGTCAAAGCCTTCAAACAAAATAATCCCGGATATTCTGATAGGGAGATTATTGATTTAAAACCAGAAGAAATTTTAAAGTTGAGTAAATATGATTAAACGCAGGTCCATACAACTAAATTTTTTAATAATCTTATTATAAAATAGAATTCGTGTTGGCATTAAAGAGATTGAGTATAAAAAAATGATGCGCATTAAAATGGTAAAAGATGACTGTAAATAAATAATTTCAAAGACAGTAACTACCCAATAAAGTGGATTGTAAATAAAAGGGAGGGAAAATGAAAATAGAAAAAATAGACCTCGACAAACTGAATTCCAAAGACCCCAAGATAAAATATGGTTTTACCAAAGAATTGCTTAGAATGGGAACATTTGCTCCGGAGGCACTCTATGAGCACTTCGGCTATTGGGGAAAAATGATCTACAATAATAATAACATATTAAAATGGACGGCAATAGACATTATCGGATATATATCCGTTATTGATAAAAAAAATAAAACCGAAAAAGTAATAAATAGCCTTTTTAACTTTTTACACGGCGGACAATTAATTACTTGCAATCACGCTATTTTTTCACTCGGACTAATCGCTAAAAATAAACCAGCTAATCAAAGAAGAATAATTAAAGAGATGCTGGCGATTTCAAAAGATACATTTGAAACCAAAGAATGCAAAGAAATAGCTATAGGTAAGGTAATTGAATCTCTTAAGAATTTTGCAGAAGAAATTAAAAGCAACAAAGAGGTCATGAAATTTATACTCCTGGCTCAAAGATCTGGAAGGAATGCAACAAAGATAAAGGCTGAGGCTCTGTTGAGAATAATTAAAAAAATATAATTGTGTAAGACAGCGCCTTAAAAAGGATTTTAACTCTGCAACACTTTTGCTTTCGGAGTTTTAGAGATTATAGAACAGATACTAAAGCTAAAGTGCCTATTTAAAATTAAGTACTCGATTTAGTTTATTGTATACAGTGGTTTTTAGGGATCTCTCCTATCACGAAGACAGATATAAATACAGTTTACTTAATCTTAGGAAATAAAAATAAATTTCTTGTTCTAGTTTGCGGTAACAATACGAAAACTGCATAAGGAGTAAGAAGATGGCTAAACATGATAAAAAATTATCCGAGGGCATCAGAAAATGGTATCTGAAGAATATGGTTTTTATGGTCATAGTGGGTACCATATTATTTGTGACTTCAGGGAAGTTAGAATGGGCAATGGGTTGGGTTTACTTAACAGTTATGCTTCTAATCATTTTATACAATGCTATAGTAATGGATCCTGCTTTGCTGGCGGAGCGTTCGGAATTGCAGGAAGGGACGAAAAAATGGGATGTCGCTCTCTCAAGTTTTGTCGCAATTTTTGGACCGCTATCCATATGGGCAGTAGCCGGGCTGGATACTCGATTTGGTTGGTCGCAGATATCGAACTTATCGCTTCAAATTACTCTATTGGTCATTTTTATACTTGGTTCTTTAGTAACAACATGGGCAATGGCGTCTAATAGATTTTTCTCTTCGACTGTCCGAATTCAGAATGATCGCAATCATAAAGTAGCAACTACTGGACCATACCGATACGTGCGTCATCCTGGATATCTAGGTGGTATAGTAGCTATGCTGGCGACACCTCTTTCATTAGGATCATGGTTTGGATTGATCCCAAGTATTTTAGTAACAATTGGCTACATCTTTAGAACGGCTTTGGAAGACAAAGTTTTATTAGAAGAACTTGAAGGATATAAGGATTACGCAAGGCGAGTGAACTATCGTTTATTTCCTTTGATTTGGTGAATTACAAATTGCTCATCACTCGTTCCAGTATATTGCAGCTCTGCTGAGCTTCGCTATTCAGTTGAAGCAAAGGCTGCTAAATGCATTTCAATTGAGAGAACTTAAAAGAAATATATTTTCGGTGATTAATCATTTAATTAAATGGGAATAATTTTATGAAAAATAGAATCAACTGGATTGTTCTTGGGCTGTTACTTCTGGTTATTTTTGTACTTACCTTTATGAAAACACCTGACGAAATCACAAGCATGCTGGAAAATGTTTCAAAGGAAGTAGGAGCCTATTCAATTTTCGTACACATCTTGTTCTTAATGATTATGGGGCTGGGGATATTCATTAAGAAAATCAGAAATACTCTGTTTTCTTTATTCATTGCTTTCCTTTCTCTTTCTGCATTATTCATTTCAATAAAGTATGGCATAATACCAAATATCATTATTTTCGGAATGTTTTTTGTCCTAATTATTAATGCCTACCGGGTAAAGAAACTTAACTTTGATTTTAATAACATTGCACCGCTCAATCTTGCTGCAGGTATTCTTGGATTGATATTCGGGTTTTGGTATCTGCATTGGGTTGATAGTCCTATCTGGCTAAATGCACTTATATACTCGCCGTTAGGATCAGTAAATTGTCCTACTATGGTAACTTTATGCGGTTTTCTTTGTCTAAGTCAAAAACCAAGATCGACTTTATTGGAGACAGCTGTTGCATTGACAACTCTATATTTTGGCTTTTTCGGCATTTTCAGACTGGGCGCATATATTGATGTTATCCTGATTATTTGTGCTTTATTTTTAATAATAAGGTTAAGTTCTTATTTATCTTATAAACAAGTGTTCGGGGAAATATAAATTGTTTGGTAAGAAGCATCTTAAGAAAACGGCATATTTAATAAAAATAAAATGGTTGAGCTAATTTTTATCGTTGGTTCGATACAGGCATTTTTTTTAGGAATACTGGTATTAAAGAAAAAACCTCAAAAGGCACATGAAAAGATTCTCCCTATTTGGTTATTTCTGATAGGAATACATTTAATTATTATATATCTGATCAATGAAGGAATTTCCAACAGATTTTTTATAATTCTTCATATTACGCTTCCATTAGTTCATTTCCCTCTTTTGTTTTTATATGTCAATGAGCTTATAAAAAACACGGAAAAATTCAGGCTCCAAAATTTATTATTTTTTATTCCATTTGTCCTTTTCTTTATGCTTCATGTATTTATCACTAAACCTTCTTTATTAATCAAATACGTTATTATTACACAATCTTTGCAGCCTTCCGGATTCATTCATTTCAATCTGATAATTAATTTGCTGTGCGGGCTTATTTGTACAATAATGAGCTTAATAGAATTAAAAAAATTTAATGAGAAGATAAAAACATACTTTTCAAATATTGATAAGATAAACTTAAAATGGCTCGCACATACAATTTTCGGTTTCTCTTCTGTACTTTTCATCGCTTTAATTTATATTATCATTTTTAGAATATTCAATTTGAGAATTGAGTATAATATAGATTTATTTATTTATGGATCGATTACTTTATTTATATTTTTTATCGGTTATTACAGCCTTAAAAAAACAAATCTGATTAACAATGAAATATTTGTTTTTCAAAACGACATAAATGAACTCCGTCCATCTAAACCAATAAGAACCCAAAAAGAAAAATATGAGATATATGGTTTAAAAAAAGATGAGGCGATTGTTCTAAAAAAGAAGTTGCTGCGATTAATGGAAGAAAAAAAACCATACCTTAACTGTGAGTTGTCTTTACCACAGCTTGCAGAATCATTAGGAACATATAAGCATTACCTTACTCAGGTTCTTAATGATGAATTAAATCAAAATTTTTATGATTTTATAAATTATTACAGGGTTGAAGAAGTAAAAAGACTTATGAGTGAATCTAAATACGATTTTTATAAACTTTATGCTTTAGCCCTTGAAGCGGGTTTTAATTCAAAATCATCTTTTAATCGTATTTTTAAAAATATTACCGGTACAACACCAACACAATATAAAATTCAAAATATTTAATAAATGAATCGGTTTTATTTTCAAAATTAAAGCTTTTAATATATACCATCTGTACAAATAGGTCGATTGTAAATCGATTACTTCTTTTTTTTGTACCAAAACTTAAAACTTTTTGAAACAAAAATGGAGGTCGATATGCATAAATATTCATTTGTCCCTATAACACTCGTGTTTTGGGCAGTTTATCTCATTAGCTGGTATTTAGTAAACAAAAAAATGTTAACAAATACCTTCAATCGTAAGATTTGGAATTACCTTCTTCTTATTTCATTTGTAGTATCCGGTATTTTAGGACTTGTACTATTACTCCCGAATCATAATATAGAACTGCCAATCAAGGAAACATTACTTTCACTGCATGTTCAAGCAGGGTTTATAATGTTCTATATTTCTTGTATTCATTTATTCAAGCATAAAAAATATTATAAAATTAAATGAATTTATTATGTTAAAATCAGTTCCAGGCTGGAAGATGATTATTCAGACAAATGTAAATTAATGGAAGTGCTGTTAATTTATATTAACAACACTTCCGAAAGTAGAGCATTTTGGCACATAAAAAATTAAAAGGAGAATAGTATGAACTCAGTTGAAAGGGGATTTGTTTATTACTTCCTTATTTTTGGAATTATAGAGTTTGTCTCTAATCTTTTTCATTTATCAAAAAAAACAAACTCTAAAAGAAGCGAATCTTCCCGAAAACAACATCAGGAAATACCGCCCGATTTAAGTTCAACTCATTACATTGTAAAAGCGATGATCATGTTTTTATTTGGCGCTTTATTTTTACTATCCGGCATTTTAATGCAATTGAACGGGAAATTTATACCAGGTCTTTTTTATGGTTCATTATTATTATTTGCATTATATAGTTTAATTCAAGCAGTCATTTACAGAAAGTACTGGAAGGTGTGGTCAGCTCTTCTTGTTTATAATTTACCATTAATTATTTTTTTAATACTGCATTAAAGAAAAAAGAAATTGCCTAAATGTTATAAGAGATTTAAAATTGAAACCGGAGTATCAGCATGTATTTCATATCTTATGGAGTACATTGTTTAACTGTGGATATTATTCTAATACTAATTTTTCAAAAATATTTATTTATATATGATCATTAAACTAGAAAATTATAGAAGAGTATCTTTTCTCTTTTTGGAAATTATCATAAAAGATGTGAGGCAGATTGCAAAACAGTGAAAATATATCCGATTAGACTCAATAAAGATTTACTTTTAGATTTATTTAAGGGGCATTGCCTCGCCTACAAATTTATTCATCATTTAAAGTTCCTTTAAACTTCAAAACGATAAGCGTTGCAAATACTTAAAGTGGATTTAACTCTTTTAGGAAAGCAACCAGCATTACATTGCAACTTACGCCATCCTTAAATTGTAGAGGATTTTACTTCTTGAATTTTAAGATCAATTTAGGATGTAAACCAAATCCTAAAAATATTTCTAGAATCTAGTTTTCAATATAGAATTAGGTTGAATTCATCACATGGTTTGAAACTTTCAAACTCTAAGGGCAAGAGAAATCTGGTACCATAGATAGGGTAAGTAATCAATAAATCAGCGAAATGAAATTTGAAACTTTTTTCTGCATTTAATAAAAAATATTCTTAAGTTAAAATATACATAATAAGCCACGATATTTATAGGCGGGGATTTTGTAACTACAAATTGACACAAAGCGAACCAAACCAGGATTTATGAAATTTTTTTGAACATAATGTCTAATTGTTATCTGCCTAATTTGAAACCGCTGGTTCGTCTCAAATAATATTAAGACAGGCAAAAAGTTAGGAGTTCCAATGAAAAATTTATTTTATATCTATGCTTTTATTTTCATTCCCTTTTTAACTATTTATCCGCAAAATCAGGAATGGATATACTATAAACCTTCTAATTCCGGATTGCCGGATGAAACTATTTATTCTATTGCTTTAGACAAAAGTGGAAATAAATGGATTGGTACAGATAAAGGCGGACTTGCAGAATTTGATGGAACCAAATGGACTGTTTATGATACAACTAATTCCGGTTTGCCGGATAATGATGTTCATGTTGTCGCCATAGACATAAACGATAATAAATGGATTGGTACAGATAAAGGCGGACTTGCAAAATTTGACGGAACCAATTGGACTATTTATGATACCTCAAATTCCGGTTTACCGGATAATGATGTTTGGGCTGTAATGATAGACAATAGTGGAAATAAATGGATTGGAACACATAGCGGCGGATTAGCAGAATTTGACGGAACAAACTGGGCTGTGTTTAATAAATCAAATTCCGATTTACCGTTTAATGATGTAAGATCTATAATCAGTGATTCATTAGGAAATAAATGGATTGGAACTCTTGGAGGCGGGTTAGCAGAATTTGACGGTACAAACTGGGCCATATTTAATTCATACAATTCCGGTTTACCATATAATCAGGTTATGTCTGTTTCCATTGATGAAAATGGAAATAAATGGATTGGAACTTTTGCCGGATTGGCTGAATTTGATGGAACTAATTGGATTGTGTACAAAACATTTAATTCGGATTTACCGAATGACAATGTATGGCCGATTGCAATTGACGAAAATGGCAATAAATGGATTGGGACATATGGAGGCGGATTTGCGGAATTTAATGGAACCAATTGGACTGTGTATGATACCTCAAATTCAGGATTGCCGGATAATTCTATTTTATCTCTTGTCATAGATAAAAACGGGAATAAATGGATAGGGACACTTTATGGAGGCCTGGCTGTTTATAAAGATAGTGAAACCCTTCCAGTTGAATTAACCTCTTTTTCGGCTTTAGCTGTGAATCAAAATGTGGTCCTTAACTGGGAAACTGCTACTGAAATTAATAATTATGGATTTGAAGTTGAGCGTTCTATTTTTAAAGATCAATCTGCGGAATCATTTAGCAATTGGGATAAAGTAGGTTTTGTTAAGGGACATGGAAACAGTACTTCTATTATAAAATATACTTTTATTGATAAATCTGTTAGTGCCGGCAAGACTTATTCATATCAATTGAAACAAATTGACTACGGGAATAAATTTAAACTTTCAAATACTATTAATGTTGAAATTGTGACTCCATTGAAGTCTAATCTTGAACAGAACTACCCAAACCCATTTAACCCAAGCACTACAATAAAATATTCTATTCCGGCCTCACTAAATCCCTCCGAAGGAGGGACTTTAGTGCAGTTGAAAGTATATGATATACTCAGCAGGGAGGTAGCTGTATTAGTAAACGAAAAGCAGAAACCGGGAAATTATGAAGTAAAGTGGAATGCAGATAATTTGCCAAGCGGAGTCTATTTCTACCAAATTAAAGCAGGGAGTTTTGTACAAACAAAAAAGATGATCCTCCTTCGTTAAATCTTCCACCTTCACTTAAAGTTTCGGTGGACAGGTCGGAGGACAGGTCCTCCCGCGATAAATCTTCGGAGGATATGTTCTTCTGAAATACTAATATAAAAGTAGGGACAAGCCGCGACTTGTCCCTACTTTAGAAAATGTTGCGGGTAGAATTTATACTTCAATAACCGGGTTTATCATTTCTCCAATACCTTTTATCCATGAAGCAACGATGTCTCCGTCCTTAAGATAACTTGGATCGTCTTTGCCGTATTGTACACCGCTAGGCGTACCGGTTGCGATTATATCTCCCGGCTCAAGTGTAAAAATTTGTGAGAGTTTGGATATTAAGTCGGCTACACCGAAGATCATATCTTTTGTATTGCCTTGCTGGCGTATTTCGTCGTTTACTTTACAGCCTAGCTCAAGATTATTGGGATCCGGAATTTCATCTTTAGTAACAATAACGGGGCCCATCGGGCAAAATGTATCAAGTGATTTTCCTTTTACCCACTGGATTTCAGAAAATTGTATATCCCTGGCAGAAACATCATTAAGAATTGTATAACCGAATACGTAATCAATAGCATTTTGCTTTGAAACATTTTTAGCTGTCTTTCCGATTACAACTCCCAGCTCAACTTCATAATCAACTTGATTTGTTATTCCTATCGGTATCATAATCGGGTCGCTTGGGCCAGTAATTGCATTTCTGAATTTTGCAAATACAAGAGGCGATTTCGGCATTTCAAGTTTTGTTTCGTGTGCGTGATCGATATAATTAATCCCGATAGCAGCAATTTTAGGGGGATCGGCAATAGGTGCGGCAATAGTTCCATTATCAAGAATAATTCCGTTTTTCTCATTATTTATTTTTTTGTTTATTGCATCCCGCTTAGCTTCTCCGCTTTTAATTAACTCGAGCATACTGCCGGAGAATCCGGCTTCTTTAAGTGGAATGACCCCATGCCTGGAAATAGCAATAACAGAACCTTCTTTAAGCGTTGCCAATCTCATTTTTATTCCTCAATAGTAATAATAATCTAAAAAATTTTTTATTTGAATAATGTAAATTATATAATCTCCAGGGTAATTACGATAATTAAAATACTTAACTAACCTATTGTGTGAATTAAGTAATAATATAGCCTTAAGGAAATTTTAGATATAAATCTATTTTTGAAAACATCTTAAATTATCACCATGAACGATGTCGAACAGTGAATATCAGTCTTCGACTCCGCTCAGACTGACGTAAATGTTTATCTATATTTCTATTTTTTAAATAAATTTTTAATACACACAACCGGTTTAACTATTTCTTGTGTAGATAATTTTACCGTCAAAAATAGTCATGTCAACTTTTACATCTTTAATATTTACCGGGTCAATCGAAAGGATATCATCACTCAAAACTACTAAATCCGCAAGTTTTCCGGATTCAATACTGCCTTTAATATTTTCTTCGTAGGAAGCATATGCACTGTTAATTGTATAACATTTTATTGCATCCTCCACACTGATCTTTTGCTCAGGAACCCAGCCATCCGGATTTCTATCATCTAAAGTTCGTCTCGTAACAGCAGCATAAATTCCCAGGATAGCATTCATGGGAGCAACAGTCCAATCGCTTCCAAAAGATAATTTTACTCCGGCGTTTAAAAAAGATTTAAATGAATATGTTTCTTTTAGTCTCTCTTTGCCGATTCTTTTTTCAGCCCAAACTCCGTCATCAATACAATGATAGGGCTGCGCAGATGCAATAACATTTAAATTTGCAAATCTTTTAATATCTTGTTTCCTTACATGCTGGGCATGCTCAATTCTAAATCTTCTATCCCAGTTCGGATTAGTGTTTTCAATTTTCTCATAGAGATCGAGCATATATGAATTAGCTCTATCACCTATAGCGTGCGCAGATAATTGAAGCTTGTTTTTATCCGCATCCATTGCCCACTTTTCAAGATTTCCATTAGTAACAATATCCATCGGCAAGCCAAAAGTTGTCGTATCCTGATTATATTTTTCGAAGAACCAGGCTGTTGCAGAACCCAATGAACCATCCGAAAAAGCTTTTAACGAACCTAATTTTAATTTGTCATCTCCAAAATTATATCGTATTCCGGCATCAACTAAATTTTTGTAGTCTGCAACCGGAAGTCTAGTATAAATTCTGCAAGTTAATTCACCGTTTTTTTCAAGCTGCTGGTATGTAATTAAATTGTTTTTATAGGTAATATCCTGAACGCTTGTTATCCCGTTCTTTTTAGCTTCATCCAATGCTGCTAAACCGGCTTTATAATTCTCTTCTTCGGAATGTTCGGGCATAATGGAATATATTAATGTCATAGCATTATCTTTAAGAATTCCTGTCGGCTCCCCGGTATTAGAATCTTTAACAATAGTTCCGCCTTCGGGATCTTTGGTATCTTTAGTTATACCGGCAAGCTTCAAAGCATATGAATTTGCCAGTCCCATATGACAATCAAATCTTTCAATAAAGACGGGAGTATTTTCAGTAAATGGATCAATCATTTCTTTTATAGGTAAATCCTTTTTCTCCCATGATTCATGGTCCCAGTTACCGCCGGTAATCCATTTGCCTTTATTTGATTCGACATATTTTTTAAGAATTTGTGTAAAGCTTTTTGTTGACTTAGCAGGCCGTAAATCCAGTCCCAGCAAATAATAACCACCGTTAATAAAATGTACGTGAGCATCTATGAAACCGGGAAGCATAAGTCTGCCTTTTAAATCGATTATTTCAGTTCGATTTGTAAACATTTTTTTTGCATCTGAATACTTTCCTGCAAAAATTATTTTATTACCTCTTATAATCACAGCTTCCGTCAAAGGCTGCTTATTATTAACTGTATAAATTTTACCATCTATAAAAGCTTTTTCTTCGTTTTTAACTCTTAACGTCATCAATGTTCCTTTGGAAAAAATAGAAAAATATGATTTTCTGTGTTTCGAACTTAAGAAAAATCCTTATTTCAAAAATAATTTTTGGCAATTTCTTAATTTATTAATCTAAGGCCGGTTCGACTCAAGTCACCATTACAAATATATTTGAATTGCCATCATGAGAGGAGTCGAGGCATGATTTATCCGTTAATAATTTAAGTAAATTAGGACACTATCTAATTTATAGAAGTTATGTATTTTCAAAATAATCAATTAAATTAACAATAGATATAAGTTCGTTTTATTTGAATTAACTGAAGTTACGCAACATTACCTTATTGAACCCTTTCAGGGTTCTCAAATACTATGGGATTTGTTACCGAGGGTAAAGGCCCCGGCTGAATTATTTGTCCCTTTCAGGGACATTAATCTTCAAAATAACGCTGTTCCAAAGGAATGGCTTTGCCAAAAGCGTCACATATTCAAAGCCGGGACACCGTCCAGGCTTACTGATGAAGAAAGCTTTTCAAATACTCTGAAAGAGTTAAATATGAGGACTGCATAAATTCAGTGAATTAATTTAATCCTTCTCTTTAAAATTACCAATTAAGCGGTTTTTAATTTTTAATTATATGGAATGCAAAGGGAAAAATTCTTAATTTCGACTTCAATTTATTTATAAATTAAAAAGAATAATATATGCATCTAGATGTACTGGTATTTGGAGCACACCCGGATGATGCCGAGCTTTCTATGGGAGGCACAATTTATAAATTTACATCAAACGAATTAAGGGTCGGTATTATAGATTTGACCAAGGGAGAACTGGGAACAAGAGGAACTGCAGAAACCCGCCAGAAGGAAGCTTTTCAAGCTGCAATTATTTTAAAAGTTGCTGTAAGAGAAAATCTGCAGATACCCGACGGCAATATCCAAAATACTAAAGAAAATTTAGTTAAAATAATAATGTCAATTAGGAAGTATAAACCCAAAGTAATTTTTGCACCTTATTTCAATGACCGCCACCCAGATCATATTGACGCAAGCCAATTAATCAAACGGGCTATGTTCTCGACAGGCTTAAGTAAATTAAAAACCTTTGATAGGGAAGTATCACAAGAACCTTTCAGGCCGCAGAAGTTATATTATTTTATGCAGACATATACTTTTGAACCTTCATTTATAGTTGATATATCAGATGAATTTGAAACTAAGATGAAAGCGGTCAGAACATACGAAACTCAGTTTCATAATCCTAGAAGTACCGAGCCTGAAACATTTATCAGTCGTCCCGGATTTATAAACTATATTGAAGCTAGATCGCACTTTTACGGGTTTCAAATTGGTAAAAGTTATGGAGAGCCGTTTTTTAGTGAAGAAAAGATAGAGCTGGATCTTGTAAAAATGATTAAAAGCTGAAGAAAAAATAATAACTAATTTTTTAATAATTTTTAATTAAAAACCAAAGGAAATGCATGAAAAAGTTTATAGTTGTTTTTTTGCTGTTGTTTATTGCGGGCTGTTCTAAAAAAGATAATGTTGTTACTTTAAAGTCGGGTTTAAAATATGTTGATAATACAACAGGTACAGGGAGTGTGGCAAAGTCAGGAGATATTGTTACAATCAGCTTTTCAGGCTGGATAATTAAAGATTCGAAGGATTTATATAAGGATTGGAATAGTGATACTTCGAAAAATAAATATTTAATTGCAACTACAAAGCGCAATAATAGGCCTTACGCATATGCTTTAACCGAAGATTCATTTATCAAAGGCAGCTATGAAGGTATTGCCGGAATGAAGGTAGGCGGATCAAGGACGATAATAATACCTTCCGACTTAGCCTACGGCAAAAAAGGTTTTGGCCCGGTGCCCCCCAATACGGATTTAAAACTTCAAGTACAATTGGTTAACATAAAATCACCCGTTAAAGAATGGGCAGTGGACTCAACTAAAGTTAAGACTACAAAAGACGGTTTAAAATATATAATAGTTAAAGAGGGGACAGGACCTAAAGCAAAAGCTGGCGATATTGTTACGGTTAACTACAGCGGATTCTTATTGGACGGTAAAAAATTCGACAGCTCTGTTGATAGGAACCAGCCGATCACTTTTAAATTAGGCTCTCATAGTGTTATCCCGGGCTGGGAAGAAGGTATTGAGCTATTGAATAAAGGAAGTAAAGCGCGATTGATCATTCCGCCTTCACTGGGTTATGGAAATAGAGATATGGGAATAATACCGCCGAATTCCACGCTTATCTTCGATGTGGAGCTAGTTAATATTAAATAAGATTCTTTTTGCGGATGAGAATTTAATTGC
>JBJKQE010000025.1:0-3994 GCA_046705645.1 Ignavibacteriaceae bacterium
GGATTATATAACTCAAATTATCATTTACTAACATTAATGAATCTTTTATTATAGATGTACAAATATTCTCCCCAACCTTTTATAATTATTATGGTCTAATTAACCAGATGGAAAGGCAATGACTAAAGAAGAAAATAACCTAATAATAGCCGCTCAAAAAGGTGATGCGGCGGCCTTTAAGGAAATTATTTACCGGTACGATAAAAATGTACTGGGAATTGCTTATTCGTTCATTAATAATAATGAAGATGCCAAGGACATATATCAGGAAGTGTTTCTGCGGGTTTTTAAGGGAATTAAAAAGTTTGAATTTCGGAGTGAATTCTCTACATGGCTTTACAGGATAACTGCTAATGTCTGCCTGACTTATCGTTCCCAGAAAAAGAAATTAGCGTACACTTCTTTGGAGGAGGAATTAGATGATGAGGACGGAGACCAAAGGCCGTTATCCGAAACAATTACAAATGGTGAATCTCCGGTTACACAAGCTTTAAGTTCGGAAATAGCTTTTAAAATAGAAAAAGGTCTGGATAGACTTTCACCGCAGCAGAGGCTCGTATTTTCATTAAAGCATTATCAGGGATATAAAATTAAGGAAATTGCTTCGGTAATGAATTGTACGGAAGGGACGGTTAAAAATTATTTGTTTTTTGCAACACAGAAAATGAGAGATTACCTTCAAAGTTATTGGGATAAGGATTAGGAGATAAAATGGAACATAAGATATTTAAAGAAATGATTCAGCTTGCATTATTAAATGAGCTGAATGATGATGAAATGAAAGAGCTTCATAAGCATATGATTGATTGCAACGAATGCCAATTTGAATATGAAAGGCTTACAAAATATTATGCATTAATAAATGAAAATAAGACTAAAGAAGTTGAAGAAAATTATTTAAAGGAAGCAAGAGACCAATTTTTTCAAAAGCTTGATTATGAATTATCAAAACAATCAATTATAGAAAAATTATTCAATTCGTTTAGAAAATATTTTTGGGTTTATAAACGGCCTGCATTAGCAGGAGCTTTTTCGTTAGTTGTAGGCTTTATGTTCGGTTATCTGATTTTTTCTTCCGGGGAATCAAATTCCCGCATTTTCAATGAGAATAATATTTCAAACGAAAAAAAGCCGGAAATTACAAATGTCAGATTTTTAAATAACGGATCTCTCAATGGTGAAGTTGAGTTTACATTTGATGCCGTAAAGCAGATTACGATGAAAGGCAAAATTGATGATCCTACAATTCAAAAAATTTTAGCAGAAGCTTTGTTAAATGAAAAAAATCCCGGAATCCGAATTAGAACCGTAAGCGAACTTGCAAATCAAACTGGAGAAACTCCAAATCCTAAAATTAAACAAGCTTTAATTTCTGCACTTAAATACGACAGCAATCCTGCTGTTAGAAGAGAAGCTCTGAAAGCATTATTGGAGTACCCTTATGATAATGGAACAAATGACTGTTTATTATACGTACTTCAACATGATAATAATTCAGCTTTAAGGATTGCGGCTATCAACGGACTGGCTTCAGCAAAATTAAATGGGAAAAATATAAATGAAGAAACTCTAAAAGTATTAAATCAAAAAGTTAAAAATGATGACAACGAATATGTACGCATTCGTGCAGCATCTCTTTTAAAGGAGGATAAATTACAATGAAAGCAATAAAATTATTTACGGTATTTTTTGTTTTTGCTGCTGCATCGCATTACGTATATGCAGGAAACAACAGCGAGGTATCGAAAACATTTAAAGTAAACAAAGGCGGCCAATTAAAAGTGGAAATCATGTCCGGTGATATAAGTATCTATTCATGGAATAAAAATGAAGTTTCCGTAAAGGTTGACGGTGTTGACGAAGAAGATAGAGATCAATTGAACATTTCACAGTCCGGCAATACAGTAACTGTTGATTTTAAAGGCTCGGGAAGCTGGGGAAGCAGCGATGTAGAGATAAGCGTTCCGGAGGAATTTAATTTGGATCTTAATACAAATTCCGGCAACATAGAAGTAAATAATAATGTTACCGGCACTGTACGGGCATATTCAGCCGGGGGGAACATTTCCTTAAAAGATGTAAAAGGCCTAACAAATGTAAAAACCAACGGCGGCGATATTAACACAGGCAATATCTCCGGTGATCTGCATTTATCTACAAACGGCGGCAACGTGGATGTCGGAAATATTTACGGCAAAGGTGAAGTGAGAACAATGGGAGGCTCAATAAGCATTAAAAATGTTAGTAAGGATTTGGATGCAAAAACGTTCGGAGGCGATATTGATATTGAAAGTGTGGGAGGAAATGCCAAAGTTTCTACATTAGGCGGAAGTATTTCAACCGGCAAAATCAGCGGCAGTGCAGATGTCAAAACTAACGGAGGGAATATTAAACTTCTTGGTGCAAACGGATACGCCAAAGCAAAGACTCTAGGAGGAAATATTTCACTTTATAATATTTCGGGAAATATTGATGCGAGCACTGCTAGCGGCAATGTTTATACAGAACTTAAATCTTCGGGAAACGGACAAAGCAATATTTCCACATTGAGCGGTAAAATCAATTTTTTAATTGATCCAAATGCAAAAGCAACAATTCAAGCTGAAGTTAAACACAGCGATTCGGATGATGAAAAAATGATTCAATCGGATTTTCCGGCAAAGAATTATGAAAAGGGAAATGATGGTTTTAATACTACCGCTACTTATTTAATTAATGGCGGTGGAGTTTTGATACATCTCAGCACTATTAATGATAAGATTATTATTAAGAAATTAAGTAAATAAATAATAGTTAATTTTTCTGAAGATTTTTTGATTAATTTACAGCAACCCTGCCCAATATTCCTGTGCTCAAAACGGGGCACAGGAATCTTTTAAATTCAGATCTGCTTTGACATTCCTTATAAAAATAAATACAATATTTTATTTTGTGCTTGCCGAAAAAAACCCTACGGCGTAAATTATAAAGCCGATTTATTCAAATTAAAATTTCTTTCCCGGGTCTTTATTAGAATTTCAATTTATTTTAAGAACTTTAGAGGAATGACAATGAAAACATTACCCGCACTTGATAATTTTCCTAAGAAGACAGTGGATTTTCTTAAAAAACTATCAAAGAATAACTCCAAAGAATGGTTCGAAGCACATAGGGATGATTATAACTCACAGTTCCTGGAACCTGCACTGCAGTTTGTTGTGGAAATGGGAGAAAGATTATCGACAATTGTTCCTAATATAAATGCAGTTCCGAAAATCGACAAATCTATTTTTAGGCTTCATAGAGATGTCAGGTTCAGCAAGGATAAGTCTCCATATAAAACAAATCTTGGAATTTATTTCTGGGAAGGCTCTAAAAAAATGGATAGTTCGGGTTTTTATTTTCATGTGGATCCCAAAGGTTATTTTATTGCAAATGGAATTTATATGCCGCAAAAAGAACAACTTAAATTATACCGGGATGCTGTTGCCGATCCGGGTTATGGGAAAGAACTTTCCGATGCAATTAAAAAAGTAATGAAAAAAGGGAATTATACCCTGGGCGGAAAAAAGTATAAAAAAGTTCCAAGAGGATATGATCCAAATTCTCCTTTTGCGGATTTGTTATTGCATGACGGTTTATATATGTATATAGAAGGAAGCGATATCAATAAACTTCCTAAAAAAGATTTAATGGGCTACGTTTTCAAAACTTTTAAAGATATGCTGCCGATTCATCAATGGCTTGTGAAAACCTTAAAATGATTAAAAAAATTGATTGAAATCGGAAGAAATCCGTCATTTTAACATGTACATATTTCAATTTATTCTTGTGATTTGAATTCAAAAAGTGGAATTTTATTAGGTAATCTGAACTAAAATATGTAATTTTACTTATCCGGTAATAGACCGGATTTTTTATTTATTATTATTTGGAGTTCTTAAGTGAGTACTAAATTATTTGTGGGTTCTCTGCCATGGGCAGTTGATGACAAAAAGTTGCAGGCTGCTTTCGA
>JBJKQE010000026.1:0-8046 GCA_046705645.1 Ignavibacteriaceae bacterium
TCTCTTTAAATTTTCCGTATTAAATTCAATTTGATGCGGACCTGCTTGTTCGTATTCGTTTATAAGCGAAGTTACTTCTCTACCTAAAATATCATAAATTTTTAGAGTAACATAACTCGATTTCGGAATTTGATAACTAATTACAGTGCTCGGATTAAACGGATTTGGATAATTCTGATTAAGTTTAAATTGATAAGGTATCGAAGTTAATTTATTGTCTTTAATTCCGGCTGCATTCGGATTGCTGTATTGCGCTCCATCAATATAAACCATATTGCTGTCGGTTCCGGCGGGATTCTGAATTATAGATACACCGCTGAATAAAATATTTCCGCTGCCGCCGACTTCGCTTAATGGAATTTCTACAAACTTCCAACCGGTATAATCTAAAGTATCTGCAGTTACCGAAACATTTTGATTTGCATTGATAAATTGAAATTGTAAATAGTTATAACTGTTATCTCCGAAAACCCACATTCCGAATTTGTTATCTTGTGAAATTCCAATATTAGGCTTTGCACCATCGGTTATGTTGCAAACTCCGCCGGAAGTACCGTTGAAAAAATAACTAATTCTACCCGAATAGTGTCCGTCTACATTAGTACCATAAACAATCGCAAAACCTGATTTGGTAGTATCTATCCCGCTTGTACCCGGACTTTTTAAAGGACCAATCCAGCTTCCTGCGGTTTCAAAACTGTCTATTACTACTCCTTTTACAAAATTACTTTTTCCCGTAGTAAAGTTTATTACATAATCACTATCCAATTGCGTTCCATTAGTACTTTGAATACCTGCTTTTAAGGTTACTATGTATTTTGTATTTTCTTTCAATGGATTGGAAGAAATGAACGATATATAACCTTTCCCGTATATATCGCTGTATGTTGCACTTCCAAGCGGAATGATATTCTCAATTGAATCTTGCAATAATACTCTTCTGGATAATGAAGTTCTTACCAAAGGAAGATTAAAATTACACAAAACTTTTACCGTAGGACTAATTTCGGATTCATTATTTTGGGGATAATTATTTATGATTTTTAAAGGCACTATTGCTTTTGTGTTAAAACTGAACGAGTACGTAGAATCAAGTGGAACATTCAATATGCTTGTTGTTGATTTATTAATATTTATAGTATACTTAGTATATGGAGTTAATAGAGATGCCGGTGTAAACACCAATGTATGTGCATGATCTTCTAAAGTAAATATACCTGGAACATCCGGCGATATGCTAAATCCCTTCTGAACAGATGTATCATTCATGGCAATACTAAATGTAATTTTAATTTGAGTATTAGGCCAAGCGCTGTCACCATTGCTGGGAGTAAAGGTCAAAGCTTTCGGTATGGTTGCGTCACTTCTTATTAAACTGAAATAGTATTTCCAGTTCCAATATTTACCGGGATCTGTATGAGTATTACAAGTCGGATCAATGTAAGGATAGTTTTTATCTATATAAGTTACCCACCAAGAATCTAAATGCTGGTCGTGTCCGATAATATGATTGCTGTCTAATGGAATACCGTAGGTTTCAATAAAATGTCTGAACAAGCCGGCGGAAGCTTTATACATAGTATCAGTGAAATATGAAGGATTATCAACAAATCCTTCATGTTCAACACCAAGCATGTAAGGATTCCAGCAGCCTACATGCCATGCTTTATCCTTTTCCCTAACCAACTGAACTATGTGTCCATCCGAACTTCTTATTAAATAATGTGCGCTTACAGGATTGCCATTGTTATCCGGATCCGTTAAAGTTGATAGAGCAACTGCAAAATTGCATTCAGTATCGTGAACAACAGCAAATAATTGGTTAATCGCATTTGCAGTATAATTTGGACTTGGAATCCATTCTGCGGGGCCATAATCGGTGCTTTCTATGCTTTGAGTCGATTCATATGATTTTTTAGTGCTGTTGGGATAAACAAGACGGCTAAACTGATTCAAATTAATTTGAGCATTCTTCGCTATTTTAATACTATTGATATTAGTCCCGTTGGCTAAAACTTTAAAAACATCAAAAGAAAAAAAAGGCTGGATTTCTTTTTGAGGGATTCCGGAAAATATTTCAAGTACGGGTCGCCAATTATTTAAATTTATACGGTCGATTTTTAAACTATCGGCAATATGAGAAAGCAATGCTGCGGCTGCTTCTATATTTAATGACGGATTTACGGCAACACTGTCAGGCGGCTGGTTAATTAACTTAGCCGCTTCAAGCAGCGAGTAACCTACACGTTTATCATTTCTCAAACCCATTATTCCGTAAGTTGCCGGGAATGTATTATTTTCCATGTTAATATTCGGCTCAATTATATTAGTAAATCTGGTTTGGGTATAAGCAACTGCTTTCAATAAATCTTCCGGGATATTATATGTGTTTGATGCGTAAGAGAAAGCATCAAGTAGTTGTTGTGTTGACGGTACTTCCTGAACGGTTTGTGCCTTAATTGGAAATGAAAGAAATGCAGCTAAAAGCAAGTAAAAGTAGAAACGGAAGTTCATTATTCAACCTTTCGTATAATCAGGATTAAGTTTTTAAGAATTTAGGCTGCCATAAATTTATCGGCAGTTTAAGTAGCTTTGGCATAAATCTATAGTGAGCGGTAAAAGGATTGATTTTAAATTTCCTATTTGATAATCTAATCTTTCGGTTATCCTTTCAAAATCCGTTAGTATAAAATGCAAAATCTAATAATACCTAATCAAATTATTCACTGGCTAAAATTAAAATAACTTTATACTTTTTACAACTGAATTATTTTGAATAAATGTGCATTTTTTTAGTATTATGAATAAATATTTAAATGTTCAAACTTTTACTTATTTTTAGTATTATTAATCGAAAAAATTATACTTTAAAAAAATAGGTGCCAGATATAGTTGTGGGTATAAAATTGCTTACTCTAAAAATTGATGATGAAATAACAATTAAAGAACTGGGGATTGAAACAGCAGAAAAGCTTTTTGAACTTATAGATATAAACAGGGAATACTTAAGGGAGTGGTTAAGCTGGGTAGACAATACTTCAACTATTGATGATACAATTCTTTATATTCAAACATTATTTAACCAGGATGTTTTCAGCGAAAGATATGTCTTTGAAATAAGATATAATAACGAACTTGCCGGGTTAATTGATTTCCATAAAGGAGATAGCGTTAATTTAAAAGCTGAAATCGGGTACTGGCTGGCAGAAAACTTTCAAGGCAAAGGAATAATAACTAAAGCCTGCGTAGCTTTAATAGATTACGGTTTCAAAAAGGCCGGATTAAATCGTATTACAATAAAATGCGCTCTTGATAATAAAAAGAGCCAGGCTATTCCTTTAAGGTTAAATTTTAAAACGGAAGGAATAGAAAGAGAAGGACAATATCTATACGGGAGATATCACGACCTGCTTGTATTTTCCATGTTAAAAAATGATTGGAAATAGTTTGAATCCTTGAATATACTTTTTGTTTAGGATATATTAATATAAATATACATTTTACTTTTAGGAAGCAGTACAAAAATACCGTTATCCTTTTTCCAGGTGTTAAAGTTACCCACCGGTTCAACTTACATCTGAATTTAAAATTAGATAGATAATAGATAAGAATATTCCGATTTATAAAACCCTTATTAATATTTTATCTTAATTAACTACTTTAACTATTAACAAAAGCTTTAACATTATGGAAAAAACAAATAAAATTTTACTTGCAGAAAAGGAAATACCTTCTCAATGGTACAACATTCAAGCTGATATGCCAAACCCTACATTGCCGCCTTTACATCCGGGGACAAAGCAGCCCATTGGCCCGGGTGATTTGGCTCCCTTGTTCCCAATGGAGTTAATTATGCAGGAAGTTTCAAAAGAAAGATGGGTAGATATTCCCGAAGAAGTTAGGGATGTTTATAAAATGTGGAGACCTTCTCCTCTTTATAGAGCCTATAATCTGGAAAAAGTTATCGGTACATCTTCAAAAATATATTATAAGTATGAAGGTGTAAGTCCGGCAGGCTCGCACAAACCCAACACAGCAGTCGCACAGGCTTATTACAATAAAAGAGAAGGAGTAAAAAAACTTACAACTGAAACAGGTGCAGGGCAATGGGGCAGTGCCCTAAGCTTTGCTTGTCAAATTTTCGGAATTGATTTGGAAGTATACATGGTAAAGGTAAGTTATGAACAAAAGCCATATAGAAAATCAATGATGAATACCTGGGGAGCGAAAGTTTTTTCTTCACCGACAAATTTAACTGAATCCGGCAAAAAAGTTTTAGCAGAAGATCCAAATTCTCCTGGAAGCCTCGGAATTGCAATTTCCGAAGCAGTTGAGAGAGCAGCTTCCAGAGAAGATACAAAATATTCTTTAGGCAGCGTTCTTAATCATGTCCTCATGCATCAAACCGTTATTGGTTTGGAAGCGATTAAACAGTTTGAAAAGACCAATGATTTTCCGGATATAGTTATCGGCTGTTTCGGAGGAGGTTCTAATTTTGGAGGAGTTTCTTTCCCATTCCTAAGGTTAAATTTCCAGGAAGGCAAAAAAATACGCTGTATTGCTGCTGAACCTGCATCCTGCCCTAAGCTTACTAAAGGCGAATTCCGTTATGATTTTGGAGATACTGTCGGCTTAACACCGCTTCTGCCTATGTATACATTGGGGCATACATTTATTCCGGCTCCAATTCATGCAGGAGGATTACGTTATCACGGAGCCGGTGTTTTGGTCAGTCAATTGTTAAAGGATAAAATAATTGAAGCTCAAGCTTTTCATCAGCTTGAATGTTTTGATGCTGGTGTAAAGTTTGCCAGAAGCGAGGGAATAATCCCCGCACCTGAATCTAACCATGCGATAGCATGTGCAGTTAAAGAGGCTTTACAAGCAGATGAAGAGGGAAATCCCAAAACAATTTTGTTTAATCTAAGCGGTCATGGATATTTTGATATGAGTGCTTATGATGCATATTTCTCGGGAAAATTAGTTGAGCATCATTTGACCGAAGAAGAATTGTATTCCGATCTAAAAAAATTAGAAACTCCGGTTATTGAATAGAAACGAATTTATTTGTTCTTGGATTATAAAATTGAAATTTATTTTTTGTGCCCTCCAAAATTGAGGGCACAATTTTTAAATAAATTTTTAAAACTTAATTAGTGCTTGGCTGCTTGTTAGTTCCTACAATATTCACCTCTAAATTTATTTTATCTGCCACTCTGGTTCCTAAAACCATATTTTGAACATTGTATTTTGAAAGTGTAATAGGAAATTTAGCGGTAACACCTAAAAGATCACCGGGTTCCCGTGCTTCTGTTTGGGGACTTTCATCTAAATAGATCATTGTGGCATCAACTGTTATTTCGTTTGTAACACCGTGCAGGTTAAAGTCCCCGAGCACCTTAACGTCTAATTTATTCGGGGCCAATTGTTTAATATCAAGCACTTTTTTTATTGTAAATGAAATTGTAGGGTACCTTTCCGCATCAAGCCATTTGGATTCCTTAAGATCCCTGTCTCTCATACTTATTCCGGTTTTTAATGATGCGGTAGTAATAGAAATCTCGCCTTTAAGAGTGTTTTTAACGTCGCTAATGTTAAATGAAATCTGTCCGCTTATTTTATTTGACATACCGTCTACTTCGTCCAAAGCAGTTATGCTGTGAAAGGTTGCTTGATTTCTTCCTTTGTCATCTTGAAAGTAAAAAGTCTGGTTACCTTTTGCTTTAACATTAAAGCCTTGGGGCAAAGCAAAAGTAGAATAAATTAGTGTAAAGAAAATCAATTTATTTACTCTCTTCATTTAATTCCTTTCTCTTATTTCTAAAAAAGTAAAAAAGTGCGGCAGATATTACCAAGCTAAAAAAGGTAACAACAAGTGTTAGATCAAGGCCCCATATAAATTTATTCTGCCATTGTTTGTATGTGGTACCGAACAAGGGATCTTTTTTCTCAATCAATACCTGGGTTTGTGTAAAAACATAACTACCGTTCAGAAGCCAGATAATAAAAGCAATAATTATAACTAATATTCCAATAGTTATAGTAATTTTTTGTTTTTTATTTATTTTCATTTAATGTTTTATCAAAGTTGATAAAAAATCCGCGATAATCTGACGTTTAAGATAATTTTTTAGCGACTTATATTTTATGACTAAAAACAATTGTAATTAAGTGATTAACCCGCTATATGTATGAATGGGAAATTCAAAGCAATTCTAATATTTTTTATAGTTTGAAGAAATGGTAATTTTATCCCTATACTAATTAATTTTATGCAAATCACACATTTATAATGAAATCTGAAAAAATTTATGATATTGCAATTATTGGGGGAGGAATTATCGGGACTTCGACGGCATTGTCTCTATTAAAATCTGCGAGAAAAACAGTTTTAGTTTTAGAAGCTGAGAACCGGCTGGCTCCTCACCAAACCGGAAATAACAGCGGAGTAATTCATTCGGGATTATATTATAAACCCGGATCGTTAAAAGCAAGTAATTGTGTTTTAGGTAGAGAATTGATGTATCGCTTCTGTGAAGAAAATAATATTAAACATGAAAGCTGCGGAAAGATTGTCGTTGCGACTAATAAAGATGAAATCCCCTCACTTAATGAATTGGAAAGAAGAGGAAAGGAAAACGGCCTTGAGGGTCTTAAAAGACTTTCCCCTAAAGAAATAATGGAATATGAACCGCATGCTTCGGGTATTGAAGGATTGTTTGTTCCCCAAACAGGTATTGTAAATTATACGGAAGTTACCGAGACTTACGGAAAACTGATTTCTGAAGCAGGCGGGGAAATAAAATTAAACAGCAAGCTTCTTTCAATAGCTAAAGACCGGCATGACGTTGTTCTAAATACTACTTCCGGAGAATTTAAGACAAAATTTTTAGTTAATTGTGCGGGGCTTCAGTCTGATAGAATTGCAAGATTATGCGGCGTTGATCCAAAGCTGAAGATAATCCCTTTCCGTGGAGAATATTATAAAATTAAAAAAGAAAAAGAATACTTGGTGAAAAACTTAATCTATCCTGTTCCTGATCCTAAGTTTCCATTTCTCGGAGTTCATTTTACAAGAATGATTAAAGGCGGTGTTGAAGCTGGTCCTAATGCTGTACTTGCCTTTAAAAGGGAAGGTTATGCGCATAAAGATTTTTCATTAGGTGATGTTTCTGAGATGTTATCCTATAACGGTTTTTGGAAAATGGCATCGAAACATTATAAAATGGGGATAGGAGAATTTTACAGGTCGTTCAGTAAAACTGCATTTGTAAAAGCACTTCGGAAATTAATTCCTGAAATTGATTATGATGATGTTTATCCGGAAGGATCAGGAGTTAGAGCTCAAGCGCTTGAACCGGATGGAAAGTTGGTAGATGATTTTAGAATTATCGAAGCAGAAAATATGATTCATGTTTTAAATGCACCTTCCCCGGCTGCGACGGCTTCTTTGAGTATTGGTAAAACTATTGCCGAAAAGGTTATTAAGAATCTTAATTAACAGAATTAACTTTTTATTCCGGGCCAATTTTTAATCGGAGTTGTTGATTTTACCAAATTCATTCCAGCTTCAGCAAATTTTGAATATGCTTTATCTGCTTCATCCGTATAATCTATAACTCCCGGCACTACAACAGGTGAGGCACAATCTTCAAGAAGATAAACTTTTTGAGCTAGGTTTCTATCTCTTTTAAGAATTTCATTCAACAGATCTTCAATACTCCAAGCAACACAATGACTTTTAGCCTCTCCGGCAATTATAATTGCATCGAAATTCAATAAATGCTCTATAAGTGCTGTGTTTTTACTTGCAATTTTTTCTCCGTCAATTGTTTCCTTTACTTCAGGTCCGAAAACCGAATAGTGTTCCGTAAACGGATTATTGCCTTTTATTTGAATATTCGGCTGGCTGCACCTGGCGATGCTGTGAAAGAAAATTGCTTCTTCTATCGGCGAAACGAGTGCATGCCCCAATCCGCCAAGCATAGCGTGATATGGCCATATTGTTAGATCGTACTTACCTGATTTGCTTAATTCTTTTGTATA
>JBJKQE010000027.1:0-35948 GCA_046705645.1 Ignavibacteriaceae bacterium
GGAATTTTAAATGGAATTTCCGCCACATGTTTTTATGAAGATAAATTGGAACTTATAAATAAAGGAATCGATTATAAAGATTTACCTATAATAATAAATGAAAATATTGTTACTGCCAACGGACCCAATTTGGCAGGTATTTTTGCTGAATCTATAAATGAATTACTAAACAAGCAAAGCTAAAATTGAAATAAGAAATGCTTGATACAATAAAAAATATTAAAACATACTGCAACAGTTTAACAAATTATTCTCGTTATAAAACTAGAGAAGTTAACATAGGCGATATCCCTCTTGGGGGTAGTAACCCGATTCGTATTCAATCCATGACAACCACAAATACCATGGATACAATTGCAACTGTTGAACAGACTATAAGAATGGTTGAATCAGGCTGTGAATATGTGAGGATAACAGCTCCAAGTAAATTGGAGGCACAAAATTTAGCGGAAATAAAAAAGGAACTGCACAAACGCGGGTGCAAAGTTCCCTTAATTGCAGATATTCACTTTACTCCAAATGCAGCAGAAATTGCGGCAAAAATAGTCGAAAAGGTTAGAGTAAATCCGGGAAATTATGCCGATAAAAAGAAGTTTCAATCTTTTGAATATACCGATGCTGAATACGAAGCTGAGATAGAAAGAATTCGCGAAAAATTTATTCCTTTAGTAAAGGTTTGTAAAGAGTACGGAACAGCTATGAGGATCGGAACCAATCATGGCTCGCTTTCGGATAGAATTATGAGTCGTTATGGTGATACTCCTTTAGGGATGGTAGAGTCGGCATTGGAATTTGTAAGAATATGTGAAGACTTGAATTACTTTAACATAGTGCTTTCTATGAAAGCCAGCAACCCTCAAATAATGGTACAGGCCTACAGGGTATTGATTAAAAAAATGGAAGAAGAGGGTATGAATTATCCGCTTCACATTGGTGTCACAGAAGCCGGCGGCGGTGAAGACGGAAGAATAAAATCAGCACTTGGAATAGGAACTTTGCTGGAAGACGGAATCGGAGATACTGTGAGAGTTTCTTTAACAGAAGATCCTGAATTTGAAGCTCCAGTTGCAATTCAATTAGTTAATCGATATAATGATAGATCGGAACATAAGCCTATAAAGCCGGTTGAAGAAATTCCTTACGATCCTTATAACTATACTAAAAGGCATACATTCGAAGTGTCAGGAATCGGTGGGAGTAATGTTCCCAGGGTCGTTGCAGATTTAAGTGATCAAATTATTAGAACTACAGGAGATCTTTCTTTAATTGGATATTATTACAACCCTGCTACCGACAAATGGAGTATGAACGACAGTGCGCCTGATATGATTTATCTTAGCAATAAAGAACTGCCGTTTGATATTCCCAGCGGATTAAAGGTTATTTATGACTTTATCTTTTGGAAACAGCTCCATGATAGATCAAAAGGAAACCCAATATTTAATTCAAACGAATATTTAAATGCAGAGTCCAAATCCGATACTTTAAATTTCTTATTAATTTGTTTAGACGAATTAAATAAAAATTTAATTGAACAAATTAAAAATGATAAAACCTTAATACTGGTTTTGGAAACGAACAATCTTCATGGAATGCCCGAACAACGGCGTGCATTTATTGAATTACTCAATCATAAAATTGAAAATCCCGTTATTATTAAGCGAACATATTCCGGCATATCAATTGATGAATTAAGATTATACAGTTCAACCGATATTGGGGGATTATTAATCGAAGGATTCGGCGACGGAGGTTGGATAAATACTAAAAATACTCTATTAGAAACTCCACAAAATAAAGATAATGTTTTCTTGAAAAATTATGTAAGATCTTCTGAAAAAATTGAAAAAGATATAAATAGAATTTTATTCGGAATTTTACAGGCTGCCAGAGTAAGAATTTCAAAAACAGAATATATTGCATGTCCTTCGTGCGGCAGAACCTTGTTTGACCTACAAGAAACGACGGAAATGATCAGAAAACGAACGGAACATTTGAAAGGTGTTAAAATTGCAATAATGGGTTGTATAGTAAACGGCCCCGGGGAAATGGCAGATGCCGACTACGGTTATGTAGGTTCCGGTGTTGGAAAAATATCTCTTTACCGTGGAAAAGAAATAGTTAAAAGAAACATTCCATCGGTAAATGCAGTAGATTCTTTAATAGATTTAATAAAAGAAGATAACAATTGGATAGAGCCTTGTTAATTTTATAAAATGGTATTTTATATCACATACTGTTCATTATATTTTTAATAATATGTTTTCCATTCATTGAAAATTTGATTGATAAAGACTATATTTATAAACTTAAATTATGGAAATAACGATTAAAAGATTTATTTTTTTTAGAATATTTTATAGTTCAGCTGCTTCTCAGCAAAAGAATTAAAAATTAGAAAGATGCACTTCAAATACAGAAGTGCATTTTTTTTTGATATGACGTGTAACGAAATATTTAAATACTTTGAGGATTGGGCTCCGAAAGAAATATCGTGGCAAAAAGATAACGTAGGATTACAAGTAGGGTCAATTAAACAGAAAGTAAGAAACATCCTTTTATCTTTAGAACTTACGGATAAAGTAGTGGAGGACGCAATCAAAAAAAACTGCAATTTAATAATTACCCATCACCCACTTCTTTTTCATTCGCTTAAAAAAATAGACATACATAACGACAAAAACTCAAGACTAATTGAAAAATTAATCAAGAACGATATAACATTATATTCGGCACATACGAATCTTGATTTTACAAAGGACGGCGTAAGCTTTGAACTTTCAAAAAAATTAAATCTTAGAAAAATAAATTTTCTCGTAAATTTAAAATCAAATCAAAACAAATTAATTATATTTGTTCCCCTCACACATGTTAATCAGGTTTCTAAAGCAATCTTCGAAGCAGGAGGAGGAATAATCGGGGAATACAGTAACTGCAGTTACAAAACTTCCGGTAAGGGAACATTCAAAGGCTCTTTGAAAACCAATCCTTCAATCGGCAAAAAAGAAAATTATGAAGAGGTTGAAGAGATTAGATTAGAAATTCTGGTTAATTCATGGAAATTAAAAAATGTTTTAAATGCATTATTTAAAGTTCATCCTTATGAAGAAATAGCTTATGATATTTTCCCGCTTGAAAACCCCAATAGAAATTATGGAGCGGGAGCTATCGGGGAATTGGAAAAACCCTTAAACTTGAAAACCTTTTTGTCCTATATTTCCCAAAAATTAAACATTAGAAATTTCCGCTATACCGAAGGCAGAAAAAATTTAATAAGTAAAGTTGCGGTTTGCGGCGGTTCGGGAAGCGATTTGATCCGTGATGCTATGAATGCCGGCGCAGATGCTTTTATTACCGCAGATATAAAATACCATACATTTCTTGATTCCAACAGAGAAATTCTCTTAATTGATGCCGGGCATTATGAAACAGAAATTCAATCACTAAAAGAGGTAAAGAAGAAATTAGAGAATTATATTAATCCAAATAATTCAGATATAAAAATTTTTAAATACGGTGGGTCGACTAACCCCATAATTTTTTATAATAACTAAGGAGCACAAATAAATTGTTTGACAGGTTAAAAATATTGTATGAGCTTCAAAATTTAGATGATCAGCTTGACGAACTCGAAGAACTTCGAGGAGATCTCCCTAATGCTGTTGAGGCTTTAGAAGAAAAAATTTCAGGAATAAAAAAAGAAATTGCGGACAAAGATAAAGAGCGCAAAGAATCTTTAGAAAAAAGAGAGGGAAATGAAGAGGAGATAGAAAAATTAAAAGAAAATCAGAAAAAATTTAAAGCCCAGCTTTACCAGGTTAGAAACAATAAGGAATATGATGCACTTACAAAGGAAATAGACCATTCCGAAGAACAATTTACCAAACTTGAAGCTGAGAATAATACTTTAGCCGATCTCAGTAAAAAACTTACTGATGAAATTGAAGAAGTAAGCCCGCAGCTTGATCTTTTAAAAGAAGAACTAAAAGTTAAGGAAGCCGATCTTAAAGACATAATTAAAGCTAACGAAAAAGAAGAAGTTAAGCTTAGAGCAAAAAGGAAAGAAATTGAAGCATTAACCAAGAAAGCTGATTATTCTGCATATATGAGAATAAGAAAAGCCAAAAAAGGCAAAGCGGTTGCTACTATAAAACGATCAGCTTGTTCGGGCTGTCATAATATTGTACCTTCCCAAAGACAACTTGAAATTAGAAGAAACAATAAATTATTCTTCTGCGAATATTGCGGTCGAATTTTAGTTTCCACCGAAATTGCAGACACAGTGGATGTCTAAAATTTCTAAGAAAATTCTCTATACCTGCCTTATTTAACAAAAAAGGGCACTTGTACCGGCCAAAAGTCGGTACATAAAGGTAAGAGTTTACCAAAAGACACTTCTTAAATTTTAAAATTTATTTAACTTCAAATAATTATACAATTAAATAAAACTTATAAATTTCCTGCTGACTTAAGACAAGTTATTTATTATATTGCGGTTATTAAAATAACTTAACTTTCAAAATTTAAAATTCTAATAAAAGTTAAAAAGTAATTGGCTTAAATTGCTGATGGTTTGTTCATCTGCAGTTTATAAAAGGATAAAAAATAGAAGGGCCGGGCAATTGCTGTAATAGTTTAACTATTACGGAGGAAAGTCCGAGCTTCACAGAACAGGGTGCCGGGTAACACCCGGGATTCTAAGTGTAATGCTTAGGATACGGAAAGTACCACAGAAAAAATACCGTCCGACAGCAGCCGGATAAGGTTGAAAAGGCAGGGTAAGAGCCTACCGCGGAAATGGCAACGTTTCCGGCAGGGCAAACCCCACCCGAAGCAAGGTCAAATAAGGAAATCATTCTCCCTTTTAGGGGGAACAAAGTTGTTCGCTTTGAATGGTTTCCGGGTAGACCGCTGGAATCGCGGAGTAATTCGTGATCAAGATAAATAATTGCCGTCCTGATTTTTTCAGGAATACAGAACTCGGCTTATAAGCCTTCACTATTTTTTTGTTCTTTAAATTATCTTTTTAGGATAATTTTTATGCTGAAAAAGCGCTGGAAAATAAAAGAAATTGATGATGACTATGCAGTTAAATCTCTGGCTGATTCTTTAAATATTGCTGATGTTCTTGCCAAATTATTATACCATAGAAATATCAGAAATTTTAACCAGGCAAAATCTTTCTTTCGCCCTTCACTAGACAGCCTGAACGATCCTTTTTTAATGGATGGAATGGAGGCTGCTACTTATAGAGTAATCAAAGCACTAACCGAAAATCAATTAATTTGCGTCTATGGTGATTATGATGTAGACGGAACATGTTCCACTACTTTATTGTTTTTATTCTTAAAAGCACTTGGAGCAAATGTTGAATTCTATATTCCTCAAAGATTGACTGAAGGCTACGGAATTTCAAAATCTGGAATTGACAACGTAAAAAGTAGAGGCACTTCTCTTTTAATTTCTGTTGACTGCGGAATTACAGCAATTGAAGAAACCGAATATGCTAAGGAACTAGGAATTGATTTAATCATCTGCGATCACCATCAGCCAAAAGATGCGATTCCAAATGCCTATGCCGTATTGGATCCGTTAAAACCGAATTGCACATATCCTTTTAAATATCTTTCCGGTGCCGGGGTTGCTTTTAAATTAGCACAAGGTGTTGCCGAAAGAATCGGCAAGAGAGAACTTCCTTTGCAATATCTGGATCTGGTTGCACTGGCAGGTGCTGCCGATATAGTTCCTCTTGTTGATGAAAATAGAATTCTTGTGAAAGAAGGATTGAATATGATTAATACCGATCCAAGACCCGGCATTGAAGCATTAATCGAAAGCAGCAATATGAGTTCTGGAAATTTAACATCCGGACAGGTTGTTTTTACTATTGCTCCCAGAATAAATGCAGTAGGAAGAATGGGTGATGCACAAAGAGCGGTAGAATTATTAATTACTGAAGATAAAAATCAAGCTTTGGAGTTGGCTCAAATACTGGAAACTGAAAATTACAACAGAAGAAAAATTGACGAGAATACTTTTGACAGTGCACTTGAAATCGTTGAGAATTCTTTAGATTTAAGTGAAGATCTGGCAATAATACTTCACCAGGAAAAATGGCACCCCGGCGTAATCGGAATAGTTGCTTCTCGCCTTGTAGAAAAATACTACCGACCAACAATAATGCTTACCACTGTTGATGGCGTTGCAAAGGGATCTGCCCGAAGTATTTCCAATTTTAATATATATGAGGCGCTGAAGAAATGCGAAGATTTATTAATTCATTTCGGCGGCCATCAGGCTGCTGCTGGCCTTGCTGTTGAAGTAGATAAAATTGAAGAGTTTAAGTCGAAGTTTAATCAAATTGTTAAGGAATCAATGAATGAAGAAGATCTTCTTCCTGAAATTCATATTGATTCTAAGCTAAAATTTTCAGAGGTAACACCCAAGTTTTTAAGAATTATTGATCAATTTTCTCCTTTCGGTCCGGGCAATATGCGCCCTGTATTTTTATCTGAAAATGTAGAGATAGTAAATAATCCAAGAATTGTGGGCACTAACCATTTAATTTTAAGCTTAAGACAGAATGGAACCGACAGGGTATTTGACGGTATTGGTTTTAATATGGGAGAATTTATTGATTTAATAAAAAGTAAATTTTTTGTCGATATAGCTTACACAATAGATAAAAGCACAAGGGACGGAAGAACCTTCCCTCAATTCAAGTTTAAGGATATAAAAGTAAAAGAAAATAATTAGGAGTTAAATTAATGTCTGGTCATTCAAAATGGGCAACAACTAAAAGGAAGAAAGCTGCTATCGATGCTAAACGGGGTAAAGCTTTCACCAAAATAATAAAAGAAATAACAATAGCTGCAAGAGAAGGCGGCGGAGATCCTAACGGCAATCCGAGATTAAGACTGGCTATAGATAATGCTAAAGCCGTAAATATGCCGGCAGACAATATAGATCGCGCAATTAAAAAAGCGACAGGCGAACTCGAAGGTGTAACATATCACGAATTAACATATGAAGGTTATGCGCCCGCCGGTATTGCAGTAATGGTTGAAGTTGCTACCGATAATAAAAACAGAACGGTAGCGGAAGTCCGGCATTTATTCAGTAAAGGCGGAGGACGAATGGCTGAGAACGGATCAGTTGCTTATTTATTTGATAAAAAAGGCGTCGTTACTTTACCAAAGCAGGATAAAACAGAAGACGAAATAATGGAAATCATTCTGGATGCCGGTGCAGAGGATCTTCAGACGGAAGAAGAATTTTATGTAATTCAATCGTCAATTGAATCTTTTGAGACCGTTAGGAAAGCTATCCAGGGAAAAGATTTAACTATCGACAATGCCTCGCTCCAATGGATTCCTCAGAATTATATTAAAGTAACCGGTGAGGATGGTGAAAAAGTAGCAAAACTACTGGAATCTTTAGAAGACTGTGATGATGTACAGAATGTTTATTCTAATGCCGATATTGATGAAGCATCCTTAAGTAATTAAAATCAATTTATGGTGCACGAGAAATAAATCTATTTTTAAATTTTAAACGAAAGTTTAAATGATAATTCTAGGAGTTGATCCCGGAACCATTTTTACAGGTTACGGCATAATTAAACAAGATAAAAATAATTTTTCATTAATAAAGAACGGGCTAATAAAACTTCCTTCCTCTAAGAATCTTTCCGAAAAACTGGAAATGATTTACGATGAGTTAAATGATATTATTAAAATTTATAAACCTACGGAGTTTGCAATTGAAACTGCATTTTATGGAAAGAATGTACAATCTGCAATGAAAATAGGATATGCCAGGGGGGTATCAATTTTAGCCGCCGTTCATAATAAAATACAAACAAGCGAATATTCTCCCAGAGAAATTAAAAAAGCAGTTGTAGGAACCGGTGCTGGCTCAAAAGAACAGGTAAGCTACATGGTTAAAACGATTTTAAATATAGAAAACATTAAGATGAGATTTGATGAAAGCGATGCACTTGCTGTAGCTATCTGTCATGCTTTTAGAATGAAATCCCCATCTAAACGAAGCAATAACTGGAAAGCATTTGTGGAAGCATATCCTGAAAGAATCATTAATTAATTATTTGAATAAGAATTTAAAAAGCTATGATCGGATTTCTTAAAGGTAAAATAATTTCTTCTAAGCCTACTAAAATAATATTAGACGTAAACGGAGTAGGTTATTTAATAAATATTTCCATAAATACTTTTGAAAAGATTAATGATAAAGAAATTGTTTCGCTTTTTATTTACACAAGCGTAAAAGAAGATTCTATTACATTGTTTGGCTTTTTTTCGGAATCCGAAAAAGAAATGTTCGAGCTTCTTATAACCGTAAACGGAATCGGCCCGAAATTAGCATTAAATATTTTATCAGGTATCCGGGTTGATGAATTGAAAGATTCGATTCAAAACAGCGATGTTTCCAGAATTATTGCAATTCCGGGTATCGGAAGAAAAACAGCTGAAAGGCTTGTACTTGAGCTCAGAATAAAAGTCGATCATATAGTTGAAGAAGGCGGAGTTGAAATACCTTTCAGCTTAAAAAACGAATCTATTGCAGCTCTAACAACATTAGGATACAATCAAAAAACTGCGGAAAAAGCAGTCCGGGATGTATTGGCTGAAGAAGCCAATATTTCTATTGAAGAACTAATTAAGAAAGCTCTCGGTAAACTTAATCATTAATGTAAAACTTCAGTTTTATTTTTTCTCCACCAGAACAACCTTTTGCCTATCGGCTTTAACTACAGCCGCCCAAAAATTACAATACTCATTGTAGTCCTTTGCAGGTATTTTATAATTTTTCATTTCAATTTTTCTTTGTAAAATAACGGCGCTGTCGCCTGACTGAAATGTTTGGGAAATGAAGGAACCAAAAGATGTTTCCAAATTAACTTTGTTAGGTACGGCTTCCACGGAATAGCCGGCAGGAATTTTAAAATAAACCGAATCTGCATCCGTGTAAGGATAATCTAAATTAACAGGTGATAATCTATGTGCATTATCCGAAGGTATATATATATTTTGATGTATTAAACTTGGTTTAAAGAAAATCCTTTTCCCCATCGACATAGCAAATTTTTGTGAGGTAAGATTTGCAGATAATTTGATACGGGTTAAATGCGAATTCAACGACTTAAAACTGTATTTCAAGTCTGAGATGTTAGGAGTGTTAATTGTATTATCAACCCATTTATCCATCTCGTCGGAAGATGTAGATTCCAAATCTTCACGAACATCATCCTGTTCATCTCCCAGCCAATTGATTGAATAATTAATAACAGCGTTTCCATCAGAATTTAATTTAATATATGCAGACGATACTTGAGTATTATTTAGATATGTACTCTTAGGAGTATGAATTATAATTCCGCCGCTTTTTGTCAGCATTAAGCCGTTTCGATTTTCCGTAAAATCCCCAAGATGATTGTACGGACAGGTCTGATCGGTACATTCAAGCCATACCGTATCTTTGGATAAAGGGACACAAACTATTACATGGTTAAATTGGTTACTGGGAAAATTCAAATATATTTTGAACTGTTTTTCACCTGCATTTATTAGAACCGAGTATGCACGAATACCGGCTTCTTTAAGCAAGGCGACCATATAATTTGAAAGAGCTTTGCAGTCTCCATAACCGTTTTCAAATACATATTTTGCATCAAAAGGTTTCCAGCCGCCAATGCCCAATGTTACATTTACATATCTGGTTGTGGATTGTAAAAAATTATAAAGCTTCTTTATTTTCTCGTGTACATCTTCATCGGCCTTAACAAGTGAATGTATTTTTTTTACAGCTTGTTCAGGTAGTACATCTGCATCTTTTGTTAGTTTATAAGCCCAGAGGCCGAAAGATTTCCATGTACTGGCATCTCCCTTGTAATCATCGATTTCAAATGACGAAGGTGCAAGCATTATTACCGTAGTATAATCTTCATAATCGTTGGCAATAATATCTTCGGATTGTTCCGGAAGGTCCTTTGCTTCCCAAACATAATCAATTTCATCATTGTCTTTTGTAATTACCGGTTTAACAGAATCACGGTTACACCAGTATCGCAACTTATAATTATCAGGAGCTATTACTTCCAGATGACTATATTCAACCGATTCTTTTCCTCGCTGTACTGTCCAATCAGGGAAATCAACGAAACCGTAATTCAGTATTTTATAAGTAAACTCAACAGTATAAGGAAACTTATCATAAAACAATTCTGCTTTTTTAACTCTTGAATCCTCAAAAACCGAAAAGTCGGATATATTACTTTGATCACTTATATCCTCACTTTCCAAACTTCGGACCTTTTCTCCCGAAGCATCGTATATTGCGCCTTCCAGGTCTTCTATTTCTCTGAACTTATCATAATCCACATTTATATGGTTATATTTTCTTTGCCCTTCTTTATTGAAAACGGTAACAGCATATTTTACAGTAACAGTCGATTCATCTTCGCCTTTGATATCTAAAATAAAAACATCTTTTCGGATTACTGCATTCGCATCTCTATGTAAACCGTTAGGAATATTAGCTACATCGTATTCGTTTTTTCCGTCTCCGTAAATATTCGAAGTGAATAGATCCATAATAAATATTATGCACAAAATAACTAATAGTTTAATTTTCATAGCGTTTATCATTTCCCCTTACTTTTAGCTGTAATATGTTTAGGATGTTCAATTTTACTATTATCTGCAGATTGGCTAATAGTTTCAGGAGTTTTTGCCGTCTTGATCTTTTTCAGAACTAATTGTTCAGCCTCGACGGAAACGATCCTATCATAATATTTTCTTAAATCACTATAATTGTCGGGATCTACAATAGTGCAGTTTCTTACATTTTGCATTTTTATTTGAATATAATTCCCTACAACCTGAACTATCCGTACAAAATACAAATCTCTATTACCAAAAACCAAAGTAGTATCATTTATATTATCCTTAATTTCAAAACCTTCTGGTATTTGAACATTTATAAATGTTGAAACACTGCTTGGGAAACTAAAATCAACCGGGAATTTTCTTTCCTTGTCTTTAAAAACATTTTCAAACTTTCTGTTAACAACTTGAGGATTTAAATAAATCATGTCTCCTGATGTTTGAACATAATTATTTGAATGAACATACGCGGTAATTATCAGCGGAGCTAAAATGCTGTTTTGATTGTTTATATTTACGGAATCTATTGAAAATCCATTACGATCTGCATCGAAATTGTCCTTAGCAATTTCCGGGAAATTATTATTACCTTTAATTGTCTGCCTAATTCCAATACTTGCATACCCCGAATAAATATCTCGAAATTCTCCGGTTAAATTTCCATCTTCAGCTACTTTTACAACAACAACTGTCGAATCTCTATAACGCTTTTTCGATTTTAATCCGATCCATTCGGTTGTATCTTTTTTAACCACAAGTCCAACTACATTTAATACTTTTTCAGGTAAAAAATCAAAAGGACGGAATGGATTTGTTGCATCAAGGAAATATGATTTAGAGCCTAATACAACTTTTGCAATTACATAATTAAACTGGTCCAAAATAGGATACTTTTCTTGAATTCTGCCGTTTGAACGTGTACTTAAAATTACGGGATAACTTTCTATTCCGATACTTTTTAACATTGATAAAAGAAGAAATGTAATTTCGGCGCTGTTTCCATTTTTTGAATCGAGTATATCATTAACATCTTGATCTGCAAATAACCTGTTCTTTCCCGTCCAGACTATAGAATTGGCAACCCAATTGTATATTGCGACCATTTTGTCTTTAGGTGAAGTTAAATTTTTAGTTAACTGTTCGGCCAATTTTGTAACCCGGTGTGTATCGTCTATTTTGTCGCCAAAATAAGAGTTATCCAGTAGATTATTAATAACGGATTTCCAATCTTTTAAGACATAATGTACTCCGGTATTTACAAGTGAATAACCATATAATTGTACATCAACTTTATTAACATAATCATCCATTGTGGTGATAAACGGTTCGTCTTTAAGAGCAGGTGCATCTTTTACGGCAAGTCGAATTTGTTCGCAGGGGACATCACCGGAACCAAGATAATAGTCTGCCGGCTCCCAAAAGACTTGTTTGACATCTTTATTCTCATAGACTGCCCAATTTTCATATCCACGAGTTATTACCTGATAACTGATCTGCTTGGGATGCCTTATTCGATATTCACTCCATCGTTCAGGAATTTCACGCTGGAATTCCCATCCTCTAAGAGATGTCAAGTATTCTGATTCAATTTCATAACTCACATCAACAATGCAACCGGGTTTTAGATCGGGCATAGTAAATTTATAATAAGTATAATCATCGTTTTTTTCGTCTTTAAAAATATCATTATCCGCAAGTTCCTTTTTTATTACGCTTCCGTTTTTGTCCAGTGAATATGTAATTCCTTCAATATTATGGACATGCTCTTTATCTTCTCCGGTATATAATTCGATTTCAAAACTTCCATATTCATACCCTTTCTTATTAAATATTTTAACACGCTCCTGCCGTTTATAAATAATATGCAGGTTGTTATCAAAATACGTTTCTCCGTAATCGCATAATATTGCAGCTGATGCGGCAGTATCTCCGGGATAAGTTTTCATTTCAAGATCACTCATTGGAACCTTTCCCCATTTTATAGGAGGATCTTGAGCATAAAGATTATTAAATAAGATTGTAATTAGTATGATTATGAGAAACGAAGTTATTGAATATTTGGACCGCATAAGATCCCCCATGTTATTGTTTTTTATAATTCAACTTTTAGTGCTGATAACAATTATTCATACATTTATAGTCGAAAAAAATCTGAAAATATAAAGTTGAAATAAAAATGTAGTTTTAAGTTTTTCATCGGAAATTGACAAAAATGCAGGTAATTTAATGATATGTGTAGATCATACATGTATTATTATTTTCAATTTTC
Source organism: Ignavibacteriaceae bacterium (assembly GCA_046705645.1). Lineage (GTDB taxonomy): Bacteria > Bacteroidota > Ignavibacteria > Ignavibacteriales > Ignavibacteriaceae > FEN-1297. Next base: position 12,955 of record JBJKQE010000027.1, read on the forward strand.
CCCACCCGGGTTAATAAAGATTAAAAGCTGAATTCAATATAAAAACAATTCAGTAATTGATCAAGCGTTTATATTACTTTACAGTTAAGTTCCAGAATATTGGAAATATTCGCTATAAGCATATCTCCTTTTTCTACCCTGCTAACCCCTTTGGGAGTGCCGGTAAAAATTAAATCTCCTTCTTCAAGAGTCATTAATGAAGAGATATATTGAACAATTTCGGCAGGTTTAAAAAGCATAAGATTTAATTTTTCTTTCTGCCGAACCTGATTATTAACAGTTAGAGAAATTTCTTCTTCAAGAGTTAGCTTATAATTTTCTTTAAGAATAAATTCCGATAAAACTGCAGATGTATCAAAACCTTTGGCTATCGTCCAAGGATGTCCCTTTTTTTTCAATTCATTCTGAATGTCTCTCAAAGTCATATCAAGTCCAAGCCCGTATCCCATGATAGAATTTTCAGCTTCCTCTTTTGATGCATTTTTAATTTTTTTACCAATCAGCAGAACTAGTTCTGTTTCGTGATGCATTTCTTGAGAAAAGGAAGGGTAAATTATTTTTTCACCTGAAAATATTACAGCCGAAGATGGTTTAAGAAAAATTACGGGCTTTTCGGGAACTTCGTTTCCAAGTTCCTTTGCATGTTCAGAGTAATTTCTGCCGACACATACAATTTTACCAATGGGAATTTTTTTTGAAGTGTTTTTTATCTTGATTGATTTCATAAAATTTTTCCGGATATTATTACAAACAACAATCAAAAAATAATTAATTGAATGGGCAACAACAAACCAATTTCTCTTTAATTAAGTTTTCTGTTTTTTAGGTTTTGCCGCCGGGAATAAAATATTATTTAATATAAGTCTGTAACCCGGAGAATTTTTATGAAGAGCCAGATCCGTCGGTGGATCTCCAACCAAATGCTGATAAGCTTCGGGATCATGGCCGCCGTAAAAAGTAAAAGTTCCCCTCCCGTAATTTCCGTGTATATATTTTACCTGATCAGTGCCCTGCCTTTGTGCTAATATTGTTACATTTCTTTTAATAAATTCTTTATGAAATGCGGTTGTTTGTCCTAAAAATCCGTGAATAACATTTACATGGTCTTGTGTTAACATACAAGGAACCGGATCGTATTTAGCGGAAAAATCAAATAATGTAAAATAATCATTGGCAGGATTTCCGACTTCGCTTGGCTGTACATTTATATTGCTGAATGAATATACATAGGGATTCATCTCTAAAGTAAAATTTGTAAATGCAAGAGTATTTGAGAAATCCAATTTTTTTTGTGCATCGGGATCCGGGGGATCGCCGTCAAACATTGAAGAGCATATGTCCGTATGTTCAGCCGCTAATGCAATATCAAATGTATCTGTTGCCGAACACATTGCAAAAAGAAAACCGCCTTTAGCCACATAATTTTTTATTGTCTGTGCAACTGCCTTCATCATATTGGAAACTTTTTTAAACCCGTTTTTCTTTGCGTCTCTTTCATACTCAAGCTGATTATCGATATACCATTGTGCATTACTGAAGCTTGCATAAAATTTTCCGTACTGCCCGGTAAAATCCTCATGATGAAGATGAAGCCAGTCATATTTTGAAAGATCACCTCTCAATATTTCATCATTCCAAATTTTTGTATATGGAATTTTAGCATAATCAAGCACAAGTGTAACGGCATCATCCCACGGCTGGAAACTCGGCGGGACATACACGGCTATTTTCGGCGCTTTCTCCAATCGAACAACAGTCATATTATTATCTTCGGCCTGAACAGTTGAATAAACTTCTGCAGCTTGTGAAGTTGATAGCGCATCAAAGGCCACACCGTCAATCCTGCACTCATTAGCCGTTTCATTAGTATAATCAAGCATAAAAGAACCGCCGCGGTAATTAAGCAGCCAATCCGCCGTTTCGCCTCTAGCTAAAGCATGATAGGTTATACCGTATGCTTTTAAATGATCGGTTTGTTTTAAATCCATATAGATTAAAATTTTCGATTGAGGAAATGCAAAATATGGAAGCAGTAAAAGGACAAATAAAATCTTCTTCAACATAATACAATACTTATCTTTAAACGTTAAAGGCGATCCGGAAAGATCGCCCCTTGATAACAAAATATATTTTTATCGGTTAAGCAGATTTTCTATCAGCTTCAAGATAGATGGGTTCTGCCCCATTTTCAATGACATCTTTAGTGACTATACATTTTTCTACATTTTCTTTATTTGGCAGATCATACATAATCTCAAGCATAAAATCCTCAACAATTGATCTTAATGCCCTTGCACCGGTCTTTCTTTCCATTGCTTTTGCAACTATTGCATCGATTGCGAAAGGATCAAATTCAAGTTCAATGCCTTCAATCATGAATAACTTTTTATACTGCTTAAGTATGGCATTTTTAGGTTCGGTAAGAATATTCTTAAAAGCCTCTACCGATAATGGCTGCAAAGGCGCAATTACAGGAATTCTTCCGATAAGTTCGGGAATTAAGCCGTAACGGAGCAAGTCCTCGGGAAGAATATATTGAAGAAGGTTCTCTTCTTCTGTTTTAGCCTTTAAAGAATTTGAAGAAAAACCCATTTTATTTTTATTTATTCGGGATGCAATTAATTTATCTATGCCCTCAAAAGCGCCGCCTACAATAAACAATATGTTCTTTGTGTTTATATTTATAAGGCTTTGTTCGGGATGTTTCCTTCCGCCCTTTGGAGGGACACCTGCAATTGTTCCTTCCAAAATTTTTAATAGCGCCTGTTGAACTCCTTCTCCCGAGACATCCCTGGTAATAGAAGTACTTTCGCTTTTCCTTGCTATCTTATCAATTTCATCAATATAAACAATACCTTTTTGAGCCCTTTCAAGATTATAATCCGCAGCCTGTAACAAGTGAACCAATACGGTTTCCACATCATCGCCGACATAACCTGCTTCGGTTAAAGTAGTTGCATCTGCAATTGCAAAGGGTACATCCAAAATTTTTGCAAGGGTTTGAGCTAAAAGTGTTTTTCCTACACCGGTCGGACCAATTAAAAGAATATTGCTTTTTTCTATCTCAACATCGTCAAGTTCAAAAAATGATGTTTTTGAATTTATTCTTTTATAATGATTATAAACCGCAACCGATAATATTTTTTTAGCCTTATCCTGACCTATTACATATTCATCGAGCGTCTTTTTAATTCCAGCCGGAGTTTGAAGAGAAGTGCCTTTGGATTTGGTATTATTGAATGCAGCTAAATTATTTTTCAAAATATCAACGCTGCTGCTTATACAAATATCGCAAATATAAACATCCGGACCGGCAATCATGCTGCCGACTTCACTTCCGTCTCTTCCGCAAAAGGAACATTTAACTATTTTCTGATTTTGCTTCTTTGCCATTATTCCATTCTATTTATTTTATTATTCCTTAATTTAACTATTTGAGCTCTTGCATTATCAAGATATAACGAGTTAGGGAATTTTGCAAGTAAATTCTCATATGTTTCCGTAGCTTTAGCCTTATTATTCAGGCTAAACTGGTAAATTTCACCCAACAAATATAAGGCTTTATCGGCATAAATGTTCTTTTGGCCCTCATCAGCAATTCTTTGAAAAACCGCAATTGCACTGTCCAAATTATTCACTGCCAAATCCATTTCGCCTGCACGAAAAACCGCCAGGTTTTGAAGCATCAATTTATTCGGATCGGAAGCTACAAGATTATATTTCTTTTCAGCATCTTTAAACTTTTTCTGTTCTGCCAATAACTCGCCCGATGCAAAAAGCATAAGATTAGACGAATCATTCTGCGAAGTGTTCATCAACAGCGATAATTCAAGAGCGTCATTTGCAGTATTGCTCTTCAGATCGTTTAAAATATCTTTAAGATACTGTCTTGTTTTTGAAAAATCACCTTGATAAAAGCTAATTCTTGCAAGCCTGTAAGTAGCCAAGTTTCTTAAATCACTTGAATTCCTATTGTTGGAAATTATATTGGAAAAATCAGAACCGGCTGTTTTTAAATCTCCATTTAAAATAGCTGCCTGTGCAAGTCCGTTATATGCCTCACCTGAATATTTGGAAAGAGGAGAATCTTCAATTATCATATTAAAATATTTTTCCGCACCTTTAATATCCATTTGTCTATTCAGCTTGATATTGCCTATCCTTAAAAGCGCTTCATTAGCTACTTCCGAATGTGGATATAATTTATTTATTTCCAGATATGCTGATATTACATTGTCAATTTCCGAAGAATTACCGGGTAGAATTTCATAATATGGTTTCCATAAAGGTAAACTTGAATCCTTATTTTCATCTAATTGAGCTTCAAGAGTTTTTGCATACCCAAGTTTAGCTGTGGAAACAATTGCAGAATTGGGGTAATTATTTATTATATCTGAATACACTTTTGCAGCAGTTTTATATATTTTTTCTCCGTATAAAAATTGAGCAAAGCTTAAAAGCTGCGCCCCCTGATCTTTTTGAATTTCCTCAATATCTTTATAAATATCATAAGCTTTATCATATGATTTATTTTCAATATAAAGTCTGGCTAAAAGAAATTTAAAATTTATCACATCGCTGTTTGCATATTTCTCAACAACAGGGAGCGCCAGTTCCAATGCCCCGGGTTTATTTATATAACTTAAAATTCTGCTTTCTATAGTATTCAGCTGTGCTGGATATTTGGTAAGGATAGAACAATATTCGTCGGTTGCATCTTTGTACTGCATAGTTAATGAATATAAATTCCCCAGATCATAAGCGAAATAAATGGGGTTGCTCGAAATATCCTGGCCTTTTTTCAGGTATACTATGGCTTTGTCAAACGCACGTCTATCAAGCGCATAGTTTGCAATTACCCTGTAATTTACTTCATTTTGCGGAAGAGTTTTCAGAGCGTCATCCCAAGTTTTAAATGCTTCTTTTTCATTACCTTTCATGTAATAAGTAGTTCCAAGCATACCGTACAAATTTATATCCGGGCTGGAAATTTTAATTCTATCTTCAATAAGTGCAATTGAAGCATCATAATCCTTTAATTGAGTATAAACCTGATTTAATGAACTAAAATATTCATAGTTGCCAGGCTGATTTTTATAAAGTTCTTCAAGGATTGGCTGAGCTTTAGCGTACATGCCGCTCTGGATATAGTTTTGTGCAAGCAGATACTGATTATTACTATCAGTTATTCGCTGAGCACATAAAAGAGATGTAAAAAATAAGGCTACTAAAAATATTTTCTTTATCATGTTGCAAAAATAGTAAAATATGATATGCCTTCAAGGGAAGAAATGAGGTGACTATTTGACGAGATAGATATTGGGACAGCAAAATCATCTTTGCCATCCCAATTTTTAGTATACTTCTAATTAGAATCCTTCGGGGCAGGCATTTTTTTTAATTCTTTATGCTGTTTCAATTCTCCTTTAGAACCATCAAGTGTATATTTAAATGGTATCACTACCCAAACAGCAACCGGTTTATTATCTTTTAACGCAGACGAAAATTTAAATTTCATTACGGCATCAATAGAAACCTGATTAAATATTTTATCACTACTTTTTATTACCACAGCTTTTAAAGGTATTCCTGAAGTATCAACTAAAATTTTAACATATACTTTTCCTTCAACGCCGGCCCTTTTTGCCAATTCCGGGTAAACCGGTTGTACAGCTTTAACAACTTGCGGTTCTTTTTCTACAGGGACAAATTCATTAATATTGGGAGTAGCGTTAGAATAATTCCCAAATGTAACACTCGAAATCCCATTAGAATTTATGGTACAATAAAATTCTTCGTCCTCCCAGCTTTTTACAGGTTTGCCATTCTTACTAGCGGGATTATATTTCCAGCCGGAAACATTCGAGGCAATTATTTTCATAAGATTTTGAGTTTTGTCCTGATCTTGAATTGTCGTTGATGATCCGTTATATGATATTCTGCTTCCAATATTTTCGATCTTGTCAACTCTACCGTTTTCATTAATAAAAAATCTAACTCCAATTTTATAAATAAACGGATAATTTGGATTTTTTTTGGCTAGTGACGTCAAAGCTTCTACTAATTGCTTCTTAATAGTCTGCTTATTCATATTTATTAATTTAGGTATGGAATCAACTTGATTTGAAGATAAATAAATTGATTCCAAGTTTGGTACTATTTCAACTCCGGCATTCTTTACTTTACATCCGGAAAGAAGAATAACTGCAAGAATAACCATTATACTTAATTTTATTATTTTCATTTTAACCCTCACATTTTTGCTCTTATAATTATTTCATGTTCATATTTTGCCTGGACAACTGTTGCGGGAAGCGTATTATACAGCAAATCAATGGTTTGCGCCTGCGTTTGTATTTGTCCGCTCATATTTTTAATAATACTTTTGTAATCATTTGCCTGATTATACATAAAAATACTTGCGGCAAATAAAAAGAGAACAACCGCAAAAGTTACTGCACGTATAAAAACACTTTTAAAGAATCCGGATTCTCTTTTGATTTCCTTTTCATTAATTGAATTAAACACACGTGTTTCCAGTTCTTTCGGGAATTCTTCTTTATGAATATTAAAAGATATTGCGTTAAAGGATTTGAAAAACATACGGCATTCTTCACAATCTGCAAGATGAGTAAACACATATGCTTCCTTTTCCTTTTCCAATTCGCAGTCCATATATAATTGAATCAATTCTTCATTTTTATCACAATTCATTTTTCACCTCACAAGTTTTGAAATTTTATCAATTAACTTTTGTCTAGCCCTGAATAACCTGCCTTTAACAAGACTCTCATTTAAGCCTAGGACACTTGCAATCTCGGCGTAGCTTAATTCAGAATAATGCCTAAGGATAAAAATTTCCTTGGTTTCTTCTTCCATATTTATAATTTCACTCTCAATTATTGATCTTATCTCGATACTTTCTAATTCAATATTTAAATCATCATTGGAAGGGTATTGAATATTATCTTCGATATAATTTTCGCTTTTTATTTTTTTACTCCTTAAATAACCATACACTTCATTTCGCGCAGTCGTATAAAGCCATGGAACAACACTTTGAGCTTTGTTTATGTTTTTTAAATTTTCATAAAGTTTTAGAAATACATTCTGGGTAATGTCTTCCGCTAAATACTTTTCATCAAGCATTTTGCGGATGTAATTAAACAACTGCTTTTTATTCTGATTATAAACCAGTGTAAAATCAATAATATTTGAAAAATTATTCCCCAATTATATTTTCCTGTTTTTTCATTTTCTTTCACGAAATGGAAAATGTTTATAATCTCTATATATAAAGATACTTTAAAGAACTAAAAGTTTGATTTGAAAATAAAATTTTTAAGGGTTTACTGTATTTTGTTTAAAAATGATTAAGGTTTTTGATGGAAATTATTATATAGGAATCTTTATCTAGGATTTTATGTAGGAACTTGATTAATCAAGTTCCTACATAAATTAATAATTGTGATTATTTCTAATAATAGAAATGAAATTGCAGCAGCGCCGAATCTTCTTTTGGTGCTGTTTGTCCTGGAGGCATTGCCTGAAACTGGAACCTGTATTCGGGAATAATTTCAATAAAGCTGTATGGGTAAAAACTGAATCCGACATTTAGCCTTGATACTTCATCATAACTTGCAGAAGTATTAGGATCAAATCTATCATATCTTATAACTGCTTCCAGGCCTTTCATTAAAACATATGAGGCTTCTATCATTTGTGCGCTCGAATTTGTACCGGTTAATATATAATCTTTTGCAATATCGTATTCTCCAATAAGTGTAAAGCCGTCAACACCGAAGCCGAGAAATCCTCCGTACATATTTACTTTATGTTCCGAGGGAACTTGTGTATAAATAAGCGGACCTCTGAAGTTGGTATATGAACCACCAAACATTACTGCAACTTTATTTGCTATTACAGGATTAAAATGAATGCTTGCGGTATATGTCGGATCCGAATTAAAATCCAACGGAACAGGACTGCCTACGCTTGCAGTAAGTAAACCGAAATCAGAAATGTTGGCTCCCACCTCAACACCGGTAATATTATACCGCGGGTCGTATATTAGTCCTTGTCTTGTACCAGTGGTAAATAAATAACCTAAATCTCCTCCGCGTGTATAGGCAGTGTGATCATCTATTAAAACTCCGAAATCCGGAACAAAGGTACCGGCTTTAATATAACTGTAATTTGGTAAAATATGTGCTATTGCATAGCCCTCCCAGTTAGCATTAACAAAATCATAATTAGCATATACGTCAATGCTGTCCAAAATCTTAGCATTCAAATATATCGATCCCTGCATTTTTTGAAATGTTGTTTTACTAAACTGCTGAGAGTACAAATATTGAGTACGGTAATCAAAACCGAACTGAATATTTTTTCCGATATTGTTATCCATTGTTAAATCATTATCTCGCTGGTAAGGAGAAACCAGCGGAAGGACTCTTAATCCGTAATGCCATCCCCCTCTATTTCTCATAGCCCCTCCCGTGGGGTCTACATGGCAATCTGCACAGCTGGCACCCATTCTTAATGCAAATCGAGGTAAGGCATATTCACTGCCTGTCAGGATTAAGGTTATAAAAATAAGTAAGAATATTTTTGTGTTCCTCATTAATGTGCCCTATTTATTTTAAATATTATTATTTGAAATGCCGTTAAATAATTTTAGTCTTAATCAAATAAAATTGATATTTATTGTGTGCTATTCAACAATCCGCATCTAACAGCACAGTTAGGTATAAATAAGATCAAAAATTTAACTTTTAGAAATAGTTAAAAAAAAGTTATTCAATCTATTATAAAGATTTAATTATTATTGTATTCGACATCAATTTTACATTGATTAAATTGATACACTTGCTTACTTTTATGCTCATGTTTATATAAAAAGATGAAAAAAGTTTTAATATTAGGTTCAACCGGTTCAATAGGGATAAACACACTTAACGTAATTCGAAATTTCCCCGAAGAGTTTAAGATTACAGCTCTTACCGTCAACACAAGAATTGACTTATTAGAGCCACAAATTTACGAGTTTCATCCTGAAACTGTCATTGTAAAAGATGAAAAATTAGGTTTGAATTTAAGAAAAAGAATTTCAAACGAATGCCAGGTTCTTACAGGTAAAGAAGGTTTAACAGAAGCAGCTTCAAGTTTGGATTATGATATTTTTGTTGGAGCTATGGTTGGTTTCAGCGGTTTAGCTCCCACACTCGAAGCAATTAAACGAGGTAAAATAATTGCACTAGCAAATAAAGAGACGCTTGTAGTTGCCGGTGAGTTAGTTACTCAAATGTGCAAAAAATATAAAGCAAAGTTAATTCCAATCGATTCAGAGCATAGCGCAATTTTTCAATGCCTTGAAGGTGAAAATAAAAACTTTGTCGAAAAACTAATTTTAACTGCTTCAGGCGGACCTTTTTTAAATACTAAAAAATCAGCTCTTGAAATGGTTACGGCAAAGGAAGCACTTAACCACCCGAATTGGAAAATGGGTAATAAAATTACTATTGATTCCGCATCGATGATGAATAAAGGATTGGAAATTATAGAAGCTCACTGGCTGTTTGAAATAGAAAAAGAAAAAATTGAGGTTGTCATTCATCCTCAATCAATAATTCATTCAATGGTACAATTTGTTGATGGTTCGGTAAAAGCGCAGCTTGGTCTGCCGGATATGAAACTTCCCATCCAGTATGCGCTGACTTATCCGTCAAGGCTGGCAAATAATTACGAAAGGATAAATTTACCCAAAATAGGAAATTTAACATTCTTATCTCCTGATATGGAAAAATTTGAATGTTTAAAATTAGCATATAAAGTTTTGGATGAAGGAGGAACAACGCCTTGTATTTTAAACGCGGCAAATGAAGTTGCGGTGGATAAATTTTTAAAAGGGAAGATTAAATTTTCAAGTATACCACGATTTATAAATATGGCATTGGATAAAATAGAAAATCACAAATCACCGGATGTTGAAACAATATTTGATTGTGATAAAGAAACCAGAGAATTTGTATTAACATTAGGTTAGGTTGTTTTAATAAAAAAATCCCCATAATTTTTACATCAAGATATTTTGAACAGAGGTAAGTAGCCCTGGAGTGATAATTGTTTATTATTAAAGGAGAACTGTAGTTAATGAGTTATATTATATATTTTGCAATAACAATCGGCATTTTGGTTTTTGTGCATGAATTCGGGCATTTTATCGCAGCAAAAGCATGCGGGATGAGGGCCGAAGTTTTTGCAATAGGATTTGGAAAAAGATTATTTGGATGGAATAAAATTTCCGGTTTTAGCTTCGGCGATTTACCTAAAGACTTTGACGGACAAGGACATACCGATTACCGTATTAGTCTTCTCCCCTTGGGCGGTTATGTAAAAATTGCCGGAATGGTAGACGAAAGCTTTGATACTGAATTTGCCGATAAAGAACCTCAGCCTTATGAATTCAGAGCAAGGCCTACCTGGCAAAAGATTATTGTTATTACCGCCGGCGTACTTATGAATTTACTTCTAACTCTTGTTGTCTTCTGGGGAGCTAATTTTTTCCACGGAAAAGAAATTACCAATACAACTAAAATTGGGTACGTGGTGCCGAATAGCGCTGCTGATTCTCTTGGATTTAAAGCGAATGATAAAATATTATCAATAAATAATAAACCGGTGCACAATTGGGAACAGGTTCAAACAGATATATATGTTAATACAATTGGTCAAAATTTAACTTTCCAAATTGAACGTGCAGGAAAAATCATCGCATTAAACGCTCCCCGGTTAAAAATTCCTTCTATTGACGGAAAAGAAACCTTTTTAATCCCAACAGGAATTAAACCGCAAGTTGCGGGAGTTTTATCAAAATCACCGGCAAATACTGCCGGAGTAAAAGCCGGAGATATCCTGCTTAAGCTTGATAATATACCGTTGTATAGTAGAGAACAAACAACTCAAATAATTTCTTCTCATAAAAATATAAATATGCCGGTTGAAATTTTAAGAGGAAAAGATACTGTTAAAATAGCGGTAACACCGGGTTCAGACGGTATAATAGGTGTAGAATTACGAGAAGCTTTTACAGGTTCCATCATATATGAAAAATTCGGATTCTTCCAATCTTTTTACTACGGTTGGAAAGATGTTGAACATATAACCGCATTAACTTTTAGTTTGGCAGGAAGAGTAATTAAAGGAAAAGTTGCTTTTGGTAAAGTATTCGGAGGGCCTGTTAAAATTGCTCAATATGCAGTTATATCTGCTGATAACGGCATACTCAGTTTTATTGGTTTTCTTGCCATGCTCAGTCTTAGTTTAGCTATTATAAATATTTTACCATTCCCTGTACTTGACGGCGGCCATTTGGTAATGATTATTATTGAAGGAGTTACAAAAAGAGAAATTCCGATTAAGGTTAAAATTGCTATCCAGAATGTAGGTTTTGTTTTACTAATGCTGCTGATGGCTTTTATAATCTATAACGATATTATTAATCTTTAAAATATTTATAAGACTCAGATTTCTAACGAATTTAGTTTTCTTTAAGATCCGCTTTATACATTAGGATAGAGCGGATTTTATTAAGCTTACGAATATTTCAAAATAAAATTCAATTTTATTTTCAACTAAATTAAGCTTGGATATTTATAACAGATCACCAAATCAATAATTTTATAAATAAATTTTTGACATCTTGAATTAAATGTATTATAATTTGACCTCTTAAATAAATTTCATCAAATACAGAAAATAAAAGGAGTTGATATGCCTATAAGAAAAGGTAACGCCGAATGGCGCGGTGATTTAGTAAAAGGAAGCGGAAATATAAGTTCTGAATCCGGAGTATTAAAAAATGTAGCATATAATTTTGTTTCAAGATTTGAACAAGGAAAAGAAACCAACCCGGAAGAATTACTCGGAGCGGCCCATGCAGCCTGTTTTTCAATGGCACTTTCCAATAATCTTTCAAAAGCAGGTTTCAAAGTAAATTCCGTTAAGACGGAAGATAAAGTTCACATAGAAAAACTTGAAGCTGGTTTTACTATTACTAAAATAGAAATGAATACTGTTGGAAATGTAGAAGGCATTGATGAAGCAGAATTCAAAAAGCAAGCCGAAGAAGCCAAAAAAGGCTGTCCTGTCTCACGAGCATTAACCGGAGTACAATTTATTCTAAATGCAGCGCTTGTTAAATAAATTATTAAAATAAAGAGGCTGTCTTAAAAGAAGAAATTTGTCGTGCCGAACTTGATTCAGCATCTATTAGGGGAAGATATTTGAATGTTTAGATTCCGGGATAAACCAGGGATGACAGTTTTGGAACAGCCTCTTTTAATTAATAGACTAATTAAATATCTATTACCAAATCTCTAAATTCTTTATGTCTTTTAAGAAATGTTTCAACGTAAGAACAAGTTGGAATTACATTTAAATTATTTTCGCGTGCGTACTGCATTCCTTTTAATACTACTTTAGCTGCAATTCCTTTATTTCTTAAATCAGGCGGGACGTACGTTTTAATCATATTCATCGAGTTATTATCACCAATAATATATCTCAAATAAGCTTCTCTTCCTTCAACTAAGATAAAAAATTTCTGATTTTGGATATCATGCTTTACTTCCAAATCCATTTGAGCCTCGTTTATTTTCTCTAATTAGTAAAGTTTTTAAAAATAATATTAAAATTAAGAAATAAAGGAATGAAAATTCTTCAAATTAAAATGATGATTAAATTTAACCGAACAACTCGCTTAACAAACTTTTACCTTTATTTAAAATATCTCCATCCGGAATCTTACCATCCGGTGTAAGATTATCAACAACTTTAGGTAGCAAATCCGATAAATGCCCCGTTAAAGTATTTTCATCAATACCAAGTTTTGAAGATAGATTTTTAATGGTATCGAAACTAAGAACATCGTTTAATTGACTTGAAGAAATAGGAAGATTTTGTCCGGTTCCAATCCAGGAAGAAATAAGATTCCCCATTCCTTTATTGGTAAACTGCCGGACAAGTCCATTTAATCCGCCGCTTTGTACGCCAATTAAATTAATGATACTTGAAACAATTTCATTTTGATTACCTCCGCCTCCGATAGTTGATTTTAACCCATTTAATATATCCATTTTGCACCCTTTTAATTAATTGAATGGAAGTTTGCTCTATCTAAATATATATTGCTATAAATTGTTACAACAAAGGATAAATTAATTCTTTATCGGGATAACTGAGGATAACACACTGTTTATAACTGTACTTTATTTAATTTGATAAAATGTTTTTTTTGCATAATTTATCAGCATAAATTCCAACTTTCACTGCGGTCCTGAAAAATTTTCACAATTTTTATTTGGAATTATATCCTCTCTAAACAATTTTAATCATTATTTATAAACAACCTATAAAGGAGAAAAAATGAAAAAGGGTTATTTAGCAGTACTAGTTGCTGCTGTTTTCTTGTTTGTAGTGATAAATCAGCCTGCCTTCCCTCAAAATAAGAAGAGTAAATCCAAAACAGAATTAAAAAAAGATGCATCCAAAACCAGCAAGAAAAAAAGTAAAGCTGATAAAGAAGCGGTGAAGAAAGAAACTAAAAAGGACAAAGTTAAAAAGGGAACAAAAAAAGAAACTGTTAAAAAAGAAACCAAGAAAGATAAAACTAAGAAAGAAACTAAAAAAGAAGCAACTAAAAAGGAAACTAAGAAGGATAAATCTTCAAAAGAGATGAAAAAAGAGGTAACTAAAAAAGAAACTAAAATGGAAAAAGCTCCTAAAGAAGTGAAAAAAGAAGTTACCCAAAAAGAGTCGATGAAAGAAAAAACAAAAAATGATATGCAGGATGAAGTTGCGGGAAAAACCAAAGACGGCAAAACAGTTTATTCCGGTTCAAGAGGCGGATTTTATACTATGGGTGCAAATGGCAATAAGTCATATGTAAAAGAAAATGATGTGGTAGGTGTAAAAATAGTTGGTAAAACAGCTGACGGGAAAACTATTTATGAGGGACCCCGCGGTGGTCATTATTATTATAACTCAAATAACAATAAAACGTATATTAAAAAATAATTATCTTCATCAATTTGGGGTGATGATTTAACTGTCACCCCATACTTTCCCCTCATCACAAAAAAGAATATTTAAAACACATCGTTTTCAAAATACTTTAATAAAATTAGATGTTTAATATCAGTGCGCTTATGATATCTTTTTTATAAATTTAAGTATTCATCCCGCTGAATCTAAGCATTTTATGATATTTATATTGTCAAATTTAAGTTCTAAAACTAATAGTAAAATTCATTTCTTAATTTAGGAGAGCTTAATGAAAAAATTCGACACTGAAGTCCGGTTAAGTCGGGAAATGAGTTTAATGGATGCGACACTAATTGGTGTCGGTGCTATGATAGGGGCTGGTATTTTTGTTTTAATTGGAATTGCCGCGGGAGTAGCTGGACCCGCAATCCTTATAACATTCGTTTTAAATGGATTTGTAGCATTATTTACAGCAATGTCTTATGCCGAATTAGGTTCTTGCTATCATGATGCAGGCGGAGGATATTTATGGGTTAAAGAAGGCCTTCCGCATTGGAACGGATTTATATCTGGCTGGATGGGATGGTTTGCTCATGCCGTTGCATGCAGTTTATACGCATTAGGCTTCGGTGCTTACTTTGAACTTGTATTTCATGAGTTTTCAATAACACTTCCGCACTGGGGATTTTTCTCTCCACAAAAAATTCTTGCAGCAGCTGCTGCAATTATTTTTGCCTATGTAAATTTCAGAGGTGCGTCGGAAACCGGGAAAATTGGAAACCTTGTTACGATTACAAAAATAGTTATTCTCGTTATCTTCATAGGATTTGGTTTAGACCTGATTTTAAGAAAAGGAGACTGGCAAACCACTTTTAGTCCTTTTATGCCAAACGGTTGGAGCGGTATTTTTAAAGCAATGGGATTAACGTTTATCGCATTTCAGGGATTTGAAGTTATTGCTCAAAGTTCCGAAGAAATTAAAAATCCTAAAAAAAATATTCCCCGCGCTGTTTTTTTATCCTTATTAATAGTTATACCGATTTATATTTTGGTTGCAATAACAGCAATTGGAGCTGTACATCCTGGGAATATGACCCCATGGGCTTATTTAGCCGAGAAAAAAGAAATTGCACTTGTGGATGTTGCACGAAATTTCTTTTCGGGAGGAGGAATTATGCTTTTGTTCGGCGGACTTATATCTACGATGTCTGCTTTAAATGCAACTATTTTTTCCTCATCTCGTGTAGCTTTCGCAATGGGAAGAGACAGAAATTTTCCTACGTTTTTCAGCAAAGTTCATTCGAAAAATTTTACACCACATTGGGGAATATTGGTTTCTCTTATCATAATTATTTTGATGGCTGTTTCTCTGCCCATTGAAGATGTTGCAAGTGCAGCCGATATAATGTTTCTGTTGCTTTTCCTGCAGGTAAATATCGCTATGATAAGGCTGCGCAAAAAGAGGCCGGATTTAGATAGAGGGTTTTTTGTACCCCTCTACCCCTGGCTTTCCATAATAGGAATAGCAATGCTGTTATTTATTGCTATTTATATGTTCAATTACAGTCTGATCGCATGGATAGTAACGATTGTTTGGATTGCTCTCGGGTTAATTGTATTTAAATTTTACGCTGCCGGAAGAGAAGTAGAATATATTAGAAAAGTAAAAGCTCTCGAGAGCATTGAAAAGAAGGAATACAGCATTCTCTTATGCCTGTCAAATGCGAAAACCGTTTCAAGCCTGGCTTCCATAGCAATCGCAATGGGTAAAAAGCATACCGGCAGCAGAATAATTATCCTGTCGGTTCTTGAAGTGAGTGAAGGTGAAAAATTAAGAACAAGGATTGAAGAAACGGAAAAATTCAAGCCTATCTTAGATGAAGCCGAGGCTATAATCTCCGAATCGGGGATTCCATTCAGATCAATTGTAAAAGTTTCTCATAGAATATCGCAGGGAATCATCGATACCGCCATAGAAGAAAATTGTAATTTTATAGTTATAGGTAGACAAAAGAAACCGACTTTCTTCGACAGAGTTTTTTCATCATTAATTGATACTGTCCTTCAAAAAGCGCCGAGCGAAGCGGTTGTTCTGCACGGAGATTTTAAATCGAATCAAATTAAAAATATATTAATTCCATTCAGCCCTGATGCTCACACAAGACTTGCTACAGAAATTGCTCCTGCTCTGACAGAATTTTTTAATGCAAAATTAAAAATAGCCATTGTATTTAATCCAGGAACACCTAAACACGAAAGAGATGAAAAGATAAAACAGATAAGGCAGGTAATGGATGAGAATTCATTAACGGCTTTTGTAGAACCCGTAACCGATGAAGATATTTTAAAAGGCATCCTTAGAAGATCTGAAAATGCCGATTTAGTTTTAATGGGGGGAAGAACCGGCGACTTTCTTGAATTACTGCTTGCAAAATCTTTAGCTCAGGAGATAACCGAACAGGTTAAGTGTCCGGTTTTATGGGCAAAAGAATATGAAGAGCGTCCTTCATTTTGGACTTCTCTTTTTAAACCTTTAAATAAAGGAGATAATAACAATGAACAGCAGCTTTAGTGATATTTTTACAAACCTAAGCAATAATATTATTGCTTATTTACCGAACCTATTCGGCGGCCTTATCTTATTACTAATCGGATGGATTTTAGGATGGCTTGCAAAAAGGTTTATAATTCAAATAGCTGTTATTTTAAGACTCGAACGATTTTTAGTAAGTTTTAGATGGGGAAAAGGATTTGCTAAAGCAGACATCCGTTACGGCTTTTACAACTATCTGGGTAATATCGCTTTTTTTATTGTTTTTATAATCTTTTTTAATGATGCGCTAAGCACATTTAAACTAACAATCTTTTCAACTTTCCTGGAAAGAGTTATCTTTTACGTACCAAAAATTGTAGTGTCTTTATTAATAATAGGCATTGGCTGGATGATTTCTGTTTGGGGCGGAAGATCCGTTCAAAGAGTATTAAATTCGGAGAATGTCCCTAGAGCCGCCTTAATTGCACAATTTATAAAAACAGTCTTCTTCTTATTCTTTTCTGCGATGGCACTTGTTGAGCTGGATATTGCCCGTGAGATTGTTGTAATCGGTTTTGCAACAATTTTTATTTCTCTAGGCTTATTTACCGTGGTGCTTGCCGCTGTCGGAGGTAAGGAATTCATAAAGAGAATTGAAAACGGGTTAGGTGAGCATTAAAAAATTCAATTTATTATTAAATGGAATTACCTATTGATTATGTATATTTTGAAAAGAAAAAATTAATTTTTATTTAATCGCTGTTAATTTATATAATGAACATTTCAAATATTACCATTCCTTTTCTGCTAATTATCCTATTAGTATTTTCCGGATGTTCTTCATCCGGGAATAATGACGGAGCGATGAAAAACCTGACCGGCGAAGCTGAAATAGTAGGTAATGAACCATTTACTCATTTAGCTGTTAGAGTAAGCCCCGATAAAATTTATATTCTAAAATGCGACAGCACAAATGCAAATCTTCTTCGGCAAAATCAAGGGAAAAGGGTACAGATCTTTTATAAATCTATTGATGATTCCCGGCAGCCAAATGTTATTGATGTCGAACGTATTATATTGATAAAAAGCTATAATAAAAATTAGTATGCCCCTTTCTGCAGGTATTAAAAGGACTGCTTTTAGGACTTTTAAAAATCTTAAATTTAATTACATTATGCATTAAAATTTTAATGTTGAGGATTGTATGAAATATTTCTTATCCGTTTTAATTATTCTAGGCTTTACTGCTGTTTCGGTCTACGGTCAAAAAAGCGTTCAGATAAAACCAGTTAAAGAGCAGACCAAAACTAGTTATCCGATTGACGGAAGCTATCTTTTACAAAAGCAATATAAAGAAGTTGCAGATTATATAACCGCACATCCGAACATGTATATGAATATGAAAAAAACTGCGGCATGGGGATTTACAGTTGGCTCTACTCATACATGGTATGCCGCCGATCTTTCAAGTACTACAACATCATATTACCAGGTTTCATCAACCTGCCGCGGAGTAGGGACAAATTGTTATGTTTTTGTAGAGGATGCTTCCTGGACTGACGGTAAAGTTAACCAGGCGGCAGTGGATTCTGTTATAAATGAATTTGACAATAAAACTCCTGCAAATCCGAACAAAGGTATTTATCAAATGGATGTTGATGCTTTTGGAAATCCGCCTAATGTTGATAACGACCCTAGAATAATTATCCTCATCCTTGATATTAAAGACGGATATAACGGCTCCGGCGGTTATGTTGCCGGTTTCTTTGCACCTATAAACGAAATAAATCAAACATATAGTAATGACTGTGAAATGTATTATATGGATTGCAACCCAACAGACCTAACTACTTCATACGGACTTGAAACTGCACTGGAAACTTGTGCACACGAATTTCAGCATATGATAAACTGGAACTATCATCAAACAAACCCGGAAGTAACATTTATTAATGAAGGCTGTTCAATGCTGGCAGAAGTTTATTGCGGCTATCCGCCCAGCGGTCAATCACTTTATGCCGGTGAACCGAACCATTATCTTCTCGACTGGCGCGGAAGTAATTCGACTTTAGTACTTAACGATTACGCAAGAGCACAAAGATTTTTTGTTTATTGGCTTGACCAATTTGGAATCGGAATATTTAAAGATATTGTTCAGGATAATCTGACCGGAATTGCCGGCTTGAGCAATGCATTAACAAATGACGGTCAGTCAATAACTTTCACGCAATTGTTTACCAACTGGGAAATAGCCAATGAACTTAACGACCGCTCTGTTGACACCACTTTCGGATATACTTTGTCAGGCATTCCGCAGTCGGTAAGTAAATTATTATTTGTCCCAAGCGCATCGGGTACAGATACAGTTAAAAGACTTGCCGTGGAATACTTAAAATTTACCGGGGGAAATAATCTTAATATTACCTTTTCACCCTCCGGTTCCTCCGGGTCATTAATTGTTAAAGCAATAGAGACAGGCACCGGCAATTCAAGGGTAGTAGATGTACCGGTTAATTCTAATTTTTCGGAATCAGGATACGGAAGTACATATAATACAATTGTTTTTGCAGTTATAAATACGGATCAATCTTCCGATCATTATTATACCTATAATGCAACCCAAACTATGACATCAACTTCATACGAGCTTAAATGGGATGAAACAGGGCCGGTAGGATACTTGCCATTATCAGTCAATGATACAGTATGTGTGGTGTTTGATGCACTTGCAGGCGGAACTTTGGATTCCGTTAGAATCGGATTAAGACATCCTGGTTCTGTTGTGGGCGGTATTTGGACTTATAATCAAAACTATATTACAACTCCTTTACAAACAAAACTTGCCGGACCTTTTACAGCTTCAGTTAGCGGTAATCCCCCATATCCTTACCCGGTTCCATGGCCAAATTGGGGTAACGTTCCTCTATCATCTCAGAATATTTCTACAAATAAACCTTTTGCCGTAGCATTTGTAGTACCGGATCCTAATATCCCGGGAATTATGGTAACCGAAACACCGGGTACCAGCTTTGCCCATAGTTTGAGCTACGATGTAAGCAGCTCGCGATGGTTATATTATGTGGATAGTACCATTGCAACATATCAATATTTAATTAGGGCTTATGTAAAAATTAATACGGGAATAAAAGATACAACTGCAGTTATTACCCCATCATATTTTTCTCTTTCTCAAAACTATCCAAATCCTTTTAATCCGTCCACTAATATTAATTTCGAATTAAAGCAGCCGGAGAGAGTTAGGATTTTCATTTATAACCAATTAGGACAAATGATCATAAAATTAGTTGATAGAGAATATAACGCGGGGTCTCATAGTGTAAACTTTAATGCTCTAAATTTATCAAGCGGAGTATATTTCTATCAGATTGAAGCAGGAAGTTTTGTTCAAACCAAGAAGATGATGCTGTTGAAATAGATTTAAGATGATTTGGAAGATCAATAATTTAGACGGGATTTATTGATAAATATTACGTGAAAAGACAAAGATACAAAGTGACAAAGATTTGATTTCCCGATTTCTACTTTTGGTAGTGTCCTATTTTGCTGAAATTAATAACAAATAAGTCGCCCCTCGACTCTGCCCGGGATGACAATTTAAATATATTTGTTATGATAAGCGAAGTCGAACCATAAATTAATAAAGCAAATTAGGACACCACTCTACTTTTCATTATTCACTAATTTTGGTGAGAAGTGAGTAGAACTTTGTATTTTAATTCCGAACTTTTATCTTTTTACTTTAATCTTTAATCCCGGTACCCGCTAATTCAACATTTTCTATCTTTTAAACCTTTTCGCTGTTTACTATTCACTACCTACTATTACCCTTTCAAAGCTTCTTTAATTCTATCCTGATTCATAGGCATTTGTTTAACTCTCGCGCCAACAGCATCATAAATAGCATTGGCTACAACCGCACCCATTATTACAATAGCCGGCTCGCCTCCGCCTTGAGGATCTGCATTTTTATTATCAATAATTACCGTTTCAATTTCCGGAAGCCATGAAAAGCGGGGTATTTCATAAGTATCAAAATTTAAATCCAGTATATCGCCGCCTTTAAAGTGAATATCTTCTCTTAATGCATAGCCAAGGCCCATAGTAATACAGCCTTCCATTTGAATTGCAGCACCTTCAGGATTTATTGACAGGCCCATATCCTGTGCACACACAACTCGCTTTACTTTAACATCACCGCTTTTCATATTCACTTCAACTTCTGCAATTGCAGCAACTGAAGTCCCTGCATCAATTCCGCAGGCAATACCGTAACCTCTTCCGCTCGGTGCCTTAGCCGGTTTCCATTCGAATTTTTTTGCTGCGGCTTTTAATACACCCCGCATTTTTTCATCTTTTAAATTATTCAATCTGAATTCAAGAGGATCAATTCCTGCTTTTGCAGCCATAATATCAATTTGAGATTCCCTGGCAAATGTGTTTGTATTATTAGCAGGAGCTCTCCATGCGCCGGTAGCAAACGGATGCGCACCCGGCACTCCACCCCAGTTTGAGCCGTAAACTGTAGTTTTAGTATTCGGTATATTATAAAATTCCAAAGCCCCTCTTTCACCTGCGAAGTAAACTTTATAATCCCAAAAGCTAATTTTACCTTCTTTATTAAAACCGGATTTAATTTTTACAACAGCGGCTGGACGAAAAGAATCAAAGAAAAATTCCTCTTCCCTTGTCCATGCAACCTGAACCGGCTTGCCCGATAATTTAGCTAATTTTGCGGCTTCAATAATCTGCAGGTTGCGTGATTTACCTCCAAAACCCCCGCCTAAAAACGGCGGCATTATTCTTACATCCTTTTCGGGTATTCCAAGAGCCTCAGCAACTTCTTCCTTTGCCCTGAACGGAGTTTGAGTAGATGCCCATACATTTACTTTCTTTCCCTCGATACTTACAACGGCCATATGAGGTTCCATAGGAGCATGAGCTTTGTAACCGTCAAAATAAGTTTCTTCAATAATGCTTACTGTATTTTCTTCTCCTTTTTTTAAGTCACCTTCGGATTTAACGACTTCTCCTTCAGGCGCTACTTTAAGAAGATGATCAAATATATTATTTTCATTTAGATTAGATTTTGGGATATCAAATTTTGACTTAATTTTCTGCAATGCATCTTCAGCAACATCCGGATATTTATGAAGTACTGCAATTAAATCTCCATCCCTTACAACCTTAACACCATTAACCTTTTTTGCTTTCGAAAGATCAACACTAACCGGTTTTGCACCATGAGCAGGCGGCCTTAATATTTTTGCATACAGCATTCCAGGGAGCTGAACGTCTGCAGAATATTTTGCTTTGCCGGTTACTTTCTCTTTGGCATCTCTGTGTAAATAAGGCTTACCCATTATCTTAAATTCAGACGGCTTTTTAACCTTAACATTTTCAGAAAGATGCTTTTGTATTTTTTTACCTTTAGCGAGTTTTGCATAAGTAATTTTTTTGCTTTTATTTTTTTTAATATAAACGACACCATTATCCGCTATTAAATCTTTAACTGGAACTTTAAGCTGTTCGGAAGCTAACTCCAAAAGTACTCTTCTGCCTTCAGCGCCGGCTTTACGAAGCGGCGGTCCGAAAAAGCGTGTACTCATTGATCCGAATGTGCCCATATCCCACGGACATAGGTCCGTATCTCCCATTACCATATCCACATCGTCAAGAGCAACATCAAGCTCGTCGGCAAGCATTTGTGCAAGTGAAGTAATAATACCCTGTCCCATTTCTATTTTGCCTGTAAAGCAAGTTACCCGCCCGTCTTCTCCTATTCTAAGAAAAGCATTAAAATCAGCGGGTAAGCTATATCTGGATCTCTGCTGTGCGAAAACCGACATATCTTTTATAGTAAATAGAATAAATATTCCTCCGCCTGCAAGCTTAAGAAACTCTCTCCTATCCATATTGAAACCTGAGGTATTATCCTTAAAATCTATATCCATATAATTATCTTCTTTCATTTCATTTACCTCCTTTCATTTCTTTAGCGGCAGATTTAATGGCTTTGATAATCCTTTTATGAGCTCCGCATCTGCATAAATTATCGTCCATGTTTTCTATAATTTCGGTTTCCGACGGATTGGGATTTTTTCTTAAAAAGGAATAAGCATTCAATATCATTCCGGGAGTGCAGTAACCGCACTGCATAGCATCATGCTCGACGAATGCTTTCTGAAGCGGATGCAGCTTATTATTTACTGCCAGCCCTTCGATAGTAATTACTTCCTTCCCTTTGATCTCCTTCACTGCCGTCTGGCAGGATCTGACAGCTTCCTGGTTTACGAGTACGGTACATGCACCGCAAAAACTTTCACCGCATCCGTATTTTGTACCGGTTAAACCAAGATCGGTACGTAGAATCCATAAAAGAAGCCGGTCGCTGTCAACC
>JBJKQE010000028.1:0-6006 GCA_046705645.1 Ignavibacteriaceae bacterium
GTCATTATGGCTTAATGAAAGAACAAAAAGTAAATAAAATGAAAGCCACTTTAGATGCAGCATTGGAAGTTGCCTCACCAATTTTTATATCTACGTTAACAACAGTAATTGTTTTTCTTCCGGTAATTTTTTTAACCGGAATTGCAAAGCTGCTTTTTATTCCTCTTGTTGTAACTATTACTGTAGCTTTATTCTCTTCGTTTTTTGTTTCTAGAACGGTTACCCCTTTAATGTGTTATAAATATCTACAGGCCGAAAGGGAAATTGATGTTAATTCAAAAAAACTTTCTCATAGACTGCAGATAAAAACTAAGAATTTCTTCGACCGAATAGATGATATTTATCAGAACACTCTTAGCTATTCATTGAAGCATAGACGGACTATTATTTTTAGTGTAGTTGGATTTGCAATTCTATCATTCTTCTTATTCAGATTTATCGGAACGGAGTTTTTCCCGGATGCAGATGAAAGTCAATTTAGTATTCAGGTTATGCTTCCGGTTGGTACACGGATTGAAGAAACTATTAAATATGTTGAGAATATAGAAAAATTAATAAAGAAAAATGTTCCAGAAGTTCAAACGATAATTTCCGACATAGGTGTTCCATCTGCACGAAGCGGAAGTTTATTCGGTCGTAATTCAGGCGGCCATGCTGCAAATATAAGTGTAACTTTGGTTCCTCCTGAAAAACGAGACAGAAGCGTTTTTGCAATAATGAAAACTCTTAGGCCTAGATTAATGAGTCTTCCGGGTTCACAAATCTTTTTAAGTTCAGGAGGCTTCTTGCATTTCTTATTGAACTTCGGTTCTTCTGCACCTATTGATGTTATAATTGCAGGAAATGATTTTACAGAATCAAATAAATTAGCTCAGGAAGTTTCAGATGCAGTAAAATCAACACCAGGGGCAACTGATGTACAGATTTCCCGTGAACTAAATTTACCCGAATTAAGAGTTATAATTGATAGAGAAAAAGCTGGTGCTATGGGTGTAAACGTTCAGCAGATCTCCAATACTATTGCAACGGCAATCAGCGGTTCGGTGGCTTCTGTCTATACTGATCCGGGAAGCGGCAATCAATATAATATTTTAGTTAGGTTATCTGAAGGTTACAGAAACAAAATTGAAGATATAAAAAATTTAACTGTCCAAAATTCACAAGGACAGCTTGTTCAATTAGGTAATCTTGTTAATGTCGAAATGTCTAAATCACCGATTCAAATTGACCGCCGTTACCAGGAAAGAATCGTTGAAGTAACAGCAAATGTTCAAGGAAGAGATTTAGGAAGTGTTGCTAATGATATTAAAAGTAAATTAGCCGGCATTCAAATACCAACCGGTTTTCAGATTCAGCAAAGCGGAAATGTCGAACAGCAGAAACAAGTATTTGGTAATCTTGCTCTTGCATTAATTTTAGCTATCATTTTAGTATACATGGTAATGGCCTCTCAATTCCAATCTTTAATCGATCCGTTCCTAATCATGTTTACTGTTCCGCTAGGAATGGTTGGTGTTCTATGGGCATTATTCTTAACCAATACAACTTTATCCGTAACTTCATTTGAAGGCGTCATAGTTATGATAGGAATTGTTGTATCAAACGGAATTCTGCTTGTTGATTATACTAACCGGCTCAGAAAAACCGGGATTGAACTTCATGAAGCTGTAGTTAGAGCCGGACGAACCAGGTTAAAGCCAATTTTGATGACCACACTTGCTACTGTCCTTGGTTTAATTCCTTTAGCTCTCGGTATAGGAGGAGAAACATCTCAAGCACCGTTAGCAATTGCAGTAATTGGAGGATTAACCGCATCAACTATTTTAACTTTATTATTTATTCCTACACTGTATACAATCTTTGAAGAAAGATTTAGAGCTAAAATGATTAAACCGGATGAGGTGCTGGAAAATGAATAGAAAATTTTTAGTAATCATTTTTTCTATTTTTATTCTTGCTAGTTTAAACTATGCACAGAAAGAAACCCTTACTTTAAGGCAGTGTATTGATTTAGCACTCTCAAAAAATCCTAACATAAAAATAGCAGAAGGAAATTATGAACTTTCAGCTGCATTATTGAAAAGTACAGCTTCTTTCTTATTTCCGCAGATTTCTTTTCAGACAGGCTGGACAAGGAACGGCGGTACAACTTTTATCGGGCCAATTCAAAGAGAAGGATTTTATAATAATTTTACTTACGGTTTCCAGGTTCAGCAATTAGTTTTTGATTTTGGAAAATCTTATACAAAAGTTGCCGCGTCTTCGGATTTAGCAAATGCATCGGAAGAGGATTTTATAAGTACAAAGCAGGATTTAATTTTAGCCACTAATATTGCTTATTTCAATTATCTTCAAGCTAATCGATTGATTGAAGTAAGCAATGAAACCGTAAAACAAGCTGAGGAGCATTTAAGACAGGCAAAAGCATTTTATAGTGTAGGAACAAGTCCGCGTTTTGATGTATTAAAAGCTGAAACCGACTTGGCAAATGCAAAGGTTAATTTGATTTCTGCAGAAAATAACATAAGAATTAGTAAACTTCAGCTTGAAAATGTTCTTAATCAAAAACTGCCTGACAGCGTTTCCCTTGAAGATAATCTCGAAGTAAAAAAAGACAGTATTGATGTAAAAAGTGCAATTGAAAATGCAATAAATAACCGGCCTGAATTAATTTCCAGCAAATATAAATTGAACGCAAATAAATCACTTCTTACTTCTGCATGGCTTGCAAACCTTCCTTCGATAAACGCCTCCGGTGGTTATAATTGGAGAAGTTACAATATAGATCAGCCTTTCCCAAATTCCTGGAATGTTGGCGTAACACTTTCACTTCCTTTATTTCAAGGATTTGCGCTTGATGCCAGTATTGAACAGGCTAGAGCTAATGTAAAAACAACTGAAGCGTCTAATGATGCGCTTTTGCAGTCAGTTGTGCTCGACGTTGAACAACAATTTTCTACATTACAAGAAGCCAGCGAAAGAATAACTGCCACACGCGCTCTTGTTGCACAAGCCGGTGAAACTTTAAAATTAGCGGAAGGAAGATATAAACAGGGTGTAGGCAGTGCCATTGAAATTACCGATGCGCTTGTAGGTTATTACAATGCAGAAATCTCTTATATTCAGTCACTTTATGATTATCAGGTCTCTTATGCCAGGCTGCAAAGGGCAATGGGCCTCCTGAAATGATTTGTAATTTTTAGAAAAATGAATAAAAATTTAAGGGTAAAATTCTTCCTGGATTATACTTTTTATCTGTTATTATGTTTAAACCAATAATTAATAATTATTGTCGAATATTGCAAGAATAGTAATATTAATTGAATCTTTTTAGATAAAAAAGGACATTAAATCAATAATAAAAAATTGAATAAAAGAGGGGTTTAAATGAGTATCATCACCTGTAATTATCATTTGAATTTCTTTTAGTTCGATTAAAGGCTTAATATGAAAAAAATTATAATTATTTCTATAATAATAATTGCTTTAGTCGTTTCAGGGTATTTTATATTTTTTAATAAAAGCGATACAGCCTACACTTTTAGATTTGACAAAATAGCAAAAGGTGATTTGACGGTTTACGTAACGGCAACCGGAACATTAAATGCGGTTACCTCCGTAGATGTTGGTACGCAGGTATCCGGGATAATTTCTAAGCTTTATGCAGATTTTAATTCGGTGGTAAAAGCCGGCGATATTATTGCACAAATTGATCCGACTTTTTTGGATCAGGCTGTCAAAACTTCTCAGGCAAACTTAGATAGAATTCAAGCACAATCAAATGAAAGTACGAGTACTTATGTACGTACAAAAGCTTTGTACGACAAGAAATTGGAATCACAGGCAAACTATGATGCAGCACTTGCAACAGCTGAAGCTGATAAAGCTTCATTAAAACAGGCTCAGGCTCAGCTTGATTTGGCGAAACTTAATCTTCAATATGCAACAATATACGCTCCTATAAATGGAGTTGTTATAAACAGACAGGTCTCTGTTGGTCAAACTGTGGCAGCTAGTTTCTCTTCCCCAACTCTTTTTACAATTGCAAATGACTTAAGCAAAATGCAGGTAGAAACAACTGTGGATGAATCGGATATAGGTAGTGTAAGTGTTGGTCAAACTGCAACTTTTACTGTTGATGCATATCCGAATGATAATTTTAAAGGCATAGTTTCACAGATTAGATTAGCACCTCAAATTGTATCGAATGTCGTAAATTATACTGTTATTATAAGCGTTTCAAATGATCAATTAAAACTTATGCCTGGAATGACGGCAAACGTGAAAATACTTGTGGGCGAAAAGAAAAATGTTCTTGAAGTTTCTAATCTTGCATTAAGATTTCAACCACCGCCGGAACTTATTGATTCGACATCATTAAAAGAAATGCGTGAAATGTTTAAATCGAGAGGTAGAGGGCAAGTATCTGAAGAACAATCTAAAGATAAAAATGAAGAAAATAGTCAGCCGGGTAAAAATCAAAATTTAAATAAGAGTAATGAAAAATCAGTTGCTGCTCAAAATAAAACCGGTCAATCTCAATCTATTCAAAACAACAAAGGCTTTGGAAATAGAATGGATGGAAATTTTGATCGAAGCAGATTTGAAACAATGCGGGATTCAATTTTGAAGGCTCATGGAGGTAAGATGAGCAGGGATGAAATGATGGCAGAATTTAAAAAAGCTTTTGACAAAATGAAATCCGCACCGCAAAAGCAAAAAGCAAATTCCACATTACCGGAAACGATTGGTAAAGGTGTTAATCAGTATACAATTATAAATAAGTATCCTCAGTATGAAAAAAGTTCATTTGTTCCTGCAAATCAGGTAGGGCGCGGCAGAGTTTGGGTGCTGAATTCCAAAGGGAAATTAGAACCGGTATTTGTAAGAACCGGCTTAAATGACGGCAGATCATCGGAAATAATCTCGGGTAAAATTAAAGAAGGTGAAGAAATTGTATTAGGAGCAGATGCTAATAGTGATCAGAGTGAAAGCCAGAACAGAAATCCTTTTAGCGGACAGCAGCAGGGCGGAAGAAGGTTTATGGGAAGGTAAAAAATGAGTAAGACAAAATTATTTTCGAAAACTTATGAATTAGGTAATGAATTTACCTCCGGATTAGCACAATCAGATGGAAAGCTGATTAAAATTGAACATCTTATTAGAACCTATACGTTAGGCGAAGTTGAAGTTCATGCTCTCCGCGGTGTTTCGGTTGATGTTTCTAAAGGAGAATTTGTTGCTATCATGGGAGCTTCAGGTTCCGGCAAATCTACATTTATGAATATTCTCGGATGTCTTGATAAACCAACAAAAGGCACTTACACTCTTGATGGAATTGAAGTGGGAAAACTAAGCAGAGATGAATTAGCATTAATTAGAAATAAAAAAATCGGTTTTGTCTTTCAAGGTTTCAACCTTCTTAGCAGAACAACTGCTCTTGAAAATGTTGAGCTTCCTTTATTCTACAATTCAACTTCAAATAAGGATAGAAAAGAAAAATCAATTGCGGCTTTAAATAAAGTAGGACTGGAGGAAAGAATTTACCATTATCCGAATCAATTGTCCGGCGGCCAGCAGCAGCGTGTAGCTATAGCCAGGGCACTGGTTAACGATCCTTCAATTGTACTGGCCGATGAACCGACAGGTAACCTCGACAGCCGCACCAGCATTGAAGTAATGGAAATATTTCAAAAACTAAATGATCAGGGAATTACTATTATTCTTGTAACTCATGAACCTGATATTGCTTCATTTGCGAAAAGACATGTCGTTTTTCGAGACGGAAAAATCAAATCTGATAAAATGAATACAAACCCAAGAACAGCTTCTGAGGTGCTCAAGACAATTCCTTCAATTGATAATGAGGAGGAAGAATAATGAAGATATTAAATATTCTTGTTGCTGCATTCCGTGCTTTACAGAGAAATAAAATGCGCTCCTTTTTAACGATGCTTGGAATTATAATTGGTGTCGGAGCAGTAATAACAATGCTTGCTATTGGTC
>JBJKQE010000029.1:0-38383 GCA_046705645.1 Ignavibacteriaceae bacterium
GTAAATTTACCAAGAGGTCCGTTCATACTTCCTTCTATGTGGTGAATAGTTCCGTCTTCAAGGTATTTTATCAAATGTTCATGTATGGGGAATGATGCACTTGGAAACCAGCGTATATTTTTAATACCCATTGAATGAATTGTATCAAATAAAATATTTGTTAAAGCATCTCCGTTTCTAAGATGATGATGAGTTGAAATAGTCATCCTGTCTTTTAAACCGGATTTCTTAAGTGCTTCTTTTAGATTTTTAACAACTTTATTCCCATCTGCCGGATAATCTATACAAGATTTAATTTTCGGTTTGGTTTTAGAACCAGTTGGTCTATATTTATTCACACCTTTAAAAGGGATCTGTTCTTCACCATTAATTTGTGTAGGTACTAATCTGTTTGCTGCGTTTTTGATAAGTTTCATTTTATATACTTTCTTTTCCTTGTCAATAGACATTTGTCATTGGTCATTTGATGAATGTTTACCTATTGAATTGATGTAGCTATTTAATTTTATCCCGATTGTTTCCAATTCTGAAATAAAACTTTGATAACTTTCTTTAGTAATAAGGTTTCTTTTGCTGGCCTTTGTTAACCAAGTTTTTGTCTCAAATAATGAACTTCTCGAATAATAACAAAACTGTTTATTCTCTTTATAAAAATATCTGCCAAACCCTTCACTCAAATTTGAAGACATAGAATCAGCAGCTCTTAAAAGTTGTTTCCCTATTGTATCTTTTACAAAATAATCCCACTTGATAACTATATCCCAAATTTTATCTGAAACTTCCATAGAAAGTTGATAGACTTGTAATTCTTCTAATTTCATTCACTCTCCCTTAAAAAAATTCTTAAATAAATTTTAAAATGGCAAATGACTTTTGACCAATGACTAATGACTATTCTTTCTCCAATTTTCTTTTAATAATTTATTGATTAATGCTAAGCGAATCGTTCTTTGAGCTCTTTTTACCACTGGTGCATCAATCATTTTACTGCCTATGGAAACTACCCCCAAACCTTTTTTCTCAGCTTCTTCAAAAGCGGTAACTATTTTTTTAGCTTTATCAATTTCCTCTTGTGTTGGTGCAAATCCATTATGCACAACTTGAATTTGTCTAGGATGAATACAGCCTTTACCTTCAAATCCAAGTGACTTTGCTTCTAAAACACTTTGATGAAGTCCTTCCATATCGCTAACGTCGGAAAATACTGTATCAATTGCTTGAATCCCGGCAGCTTTTGCGGCATTTACAATCATTGATCTTGCAAAAAAGCTTTCTCTTCCTTCGAGTGTTCTTTGCGTTCCGATATCAGCAGTATAATCTTCAAGTCCGATAGTAAGTGCGCAGTTATTTTTTGATGCTGTTGCAATTTCGTAAGCTTTAATAATTCCCAAACCGCTCTCAATAATCGGCATAAAGAAAATTTCATTTTTTATATTATGAATTTTTTTTAATCGATTGACTTCAGCTTCAACCTCTTTAACTTGTTCGGGAGATTCACATTTTGGAATTAGAATTACCTGAACATTATGCGGGACGATGTATTTTAAATCGTTTAATCCTATAGGAAGTTGATTTATACGCACCATTCTTTCAGATCCATAAAAATCAACACTTCTTAATGCATTCCTTACAATTAATTGTGCCGCATCTTTCTCTGTTGGTGAAACACTGTCTTCAAGATCTAAAATTATGCCGTCCGGGTTATGCAATCCGGCATTTAGGTAAAATTTTGGTTCATTCCCCGGGAGATAAAGTCTGCTTCGTCTTAATTTATCTTTGGATGTTTTGTAAAGATTTTTCTTGTTGAATGGTAAAAGAAATTCCTTATTGTTATCTGGGAAAATACGGTTATATACTAATTCAAATCTTGAAGCGATGACAAAGGGAAGTGCTCCGTTATCTTCTAGGTAAATTTTTGCGTTCTTAATTCCGAAAAACTTAGAAATATCTAACAATAATTTTTTTATTAAGTTGCCGTACATCGAAGCTACTTTACTTTTAATCTCCAGCTTTAATCCGCCGGAATTCTGTAATTCTATTTCAATGTAGCAATCTGATCTGACATTATCGCCGCGTTTCCCTGCATTCGACTTATTATTTGTTTTCATAATTAATTATAATGTCCTAATATAGAAATGACTTGTATATCCTTGTTTTTAATTCTATAAACTAATCTATCTTGCTTGTTTATTCTCCTTGACCAGCATGGAGGAAATTTATATTTGAGATGTTCCGGTTTGCCTATTCCTGTAAATGGATGTTTCTTAATATCAGTTAAAAGTGAATAAATTCTTGAGAAATATACTTTTGCTTCAGTTTCCGATTTAACCTTATTGATTTTTTCTATTTGTTTTAATGAATCGGGAGACCAAATAATAATTAAAGGTTTTTCCAATTTCAGTATCCCAATACTTCAAACGTATTTAATCTTTTCCCTTTACCTTCATCTAACTCTTTTAATCCTTTTTTTATGCTTTTTACCCACTCTGGGTTACCGAGCACATATAAATTTTCAACCATGTTATCATAATCTTCTTTTGAAATAATAACAGCATCTTTTCGTCCCTTACTGCCTACGACTAAGTACGGTTCATTATTTTCATTCACTTTATCAATAATCTTGTTTAATTTGTTTCGAGCTTCTGTATATATTATAGCCTGCATTCTTTCACCTTAAAAATGTCATTATACTGACACAAAAATAAATCCTTAAATACCTATAATCAATGATAAATTGATAATCTCTTAGAAAATAATTAAACAATCTTCCTTTACAAACTTTTAACAATATAGGCTAAACAATTAATTTCTTCATAAACTCTCTTGTAGTTAATAGTTCAGCCTGGAAAATTGCATCTTTAATTTCTTTTCTTCTGTTTGATGATAATAATGAGCCGCTCAATCCTTCAAACTTATTCTCAAGATCTTCCATTGTCATTGGTTCTCTCGGATCACCTTTGGGGTATTCTAGATATTCTGAAAATTCTCTGCCGTCTTTTGTCTTTATTAAAACTTTTGAAGGCTGTTTTGCCGGGAACATTTTTTCAAATTCAAAAGATGCTTCCCCTTTTATTTTATCAATTACTTCCCAAATTCTGGGGTCTTTCATCTTTTCATCTGAAAAAGATTGAGTTGTAATTTTATGATCGACTAAAGTGGCAGCTATGCAGTAGGGGAGAGAATGATCTGCCGTCTCTCTGGATTCAGGTCTGTATTTATGAGGATCAAAAAGAATATCACATGCTCGTGCGATTGTTGTTACAGTAACGGAATCAATTTGGTCGTAAGTTATATTGTTTTTTGTAACAACTTTTAATGTTGCAGTAATATGAGTGTGTGTAAGCGCTTCAGTCGGGAAAGCTTTCATTCCGCATTCTAGAATTTTAAAATCTTTTCCAAGATTGCCGACTAATTTATCCGTATCCCATTTCCATTCATCAAGTGCATCACGACCCTCCATTTTTACGGGATTTAATTTGTTATTTTTAGCGTCCCATCCGAAAAAGCAGTCCATGAATCCTTCTTTACCTTCAAAAACTGCTTCGGTTCCAGTAAATCCTTTTTGTGCCATTAAAGCGGCGAATACTCCCGATTGAACTGCCATTGGATCAACTGTATTTTTCATCATCGTGAGTTTACCTGCTGTCGGGCAGCCGATTGTGTGATTATGACTTCCATTTATTCCAATTGCATTAACCATTTGATCAACAGTTAAACTTAAAAGCTTACCTGCAACAATCGGTGAGACAAACTGTGTAAGTGTTGCATGGTGCCATTTACGCTCACGAATTCCGGGGACAGCAAATTCGCATAGTCTTTGTTCAAACTCGTATGCAAGCACAATTGCAGTGATTACTTCTTTCATGGAAGCACCAACCATTTCACCAACTGCAAGAGCAGCAGGAATTAAATCCGAAGGATGGGAAGGGTCTTCTTTCCAGTAAATATCATTAAAATCTAAAGCACGAATCATAAGAGAATTTACCAGTGAAACATTTACTGCAGGCAGTTTATCACCAAATCCAATTAGTGTTGCTTCAGGTTTGCCTTCCATATTTTTATAAATGTCTCTTAGTATATTTACATCTTTTGTACGATATCCTCCGAATGCACAGCCAATTGAATCGTAGAGATATCTTTTAACTTCTTGAACTACTTTTTCAGGCAAATCTTCATATTGAAGATTAACGGCAAATTCGGATATTGTTCTTGAGATTGATTTGTTCATAATTATTTATGTTTATTGCATCTTTCTTAAAATAAATCTTTTTTAATCGATAGTAAAACCAATTTTCTTTTTAGGTGAAGGCTGAGGTGTAATTAGTTGATTTATGATTTGAATAATTTGACCATCATGCTCTTTAAGTTTATCTTCAAGCTCTTTCAATTTCTCTTTAACTTTATTTTGCGTTGATAAAATTTCTCTTAATTTAAAAAACGCACGCATGATTAAAATATTTACCTCTATGGCTTTTTCACTTTTTAATATTGATGATAGCATTGCTACTCCCTGTTCGGTAAATGCAAAAGGCAAATGTCTCAAACCTTTTTGTTCAGACTTGGACATCACAATTTGTGATCTCCAAATTGCAAACTCTTTTTTGGTTAGTTCAAACATAAAGTCCGGAGGAAACCTTTTTATATTTCTGCGAACCGACTGTTTCAAAGTACGAGTTTCCACTCCATATAAAACAGCAAGATCTTTATCAAGAATCAC
The DNA here is from genome assembly GCA_046705645.1 of Ignavibacteriaceae bacterium. GTDB lineage: Bacteria > Bacteroidota > Ignavibacteria > Ignavibacteriales > Ignavibacteriaceae > FEN-1297. The sequence goes on from JBJKQE010000029.1 coordinate 4,718, forward strand.
TTTTTGTTTCCTGATGATAAATATTTTGTCAATTAGTTTTTCTGTAGGTACTATTGATTTCATTATTTATTTTCATACTTTTATAATTTGAAATGATTTATCTTGTATAGTCAAGAAATTTTATACTAAATATTTTTCTTTACCCATTCTTCAAGGCCACCCGTAACTATTAATTCCTGAGCTGCTTTACCAACCGGATCGAAGGAATAGTTCTTCTTATTTATTTTTATTTCGGAATTTGTAAAATCGATTACAGCATTCATTTCTGTTTTTACCGTAAGTTTATCTTTTCCGAATTTAACCTTTAGATCGTTGACCAGTTCCTTACATTCCAAAAGTAAAAAGCCGTTATTAAGAGCGTTTCTTTTATAAGTCTCATTCAACGTTCCGGCAATTACTAATCTAATACCTCTGTATTTAAGCGCAGTAGCTGCTTGTTCTCTGGAACTTCCTGTTCCAAAGTTAAAACCGCCTACAAGAATATCTCCTTCCTTAACAATTTTTCCGAATTCCGGGTCGTAATTTTCCATAACAACTTTAGCCTGCTCTTCAGGAGTATAATCATCTATATAAGTATATTTCCCGGGATATATTCCATCAGTATTTAAATTATCCTGATAACAGAAAATTAATTCTCCTTCAATTGTTTCGGGGAAGTTTTCAATAATTTCAACTTTCGCTTTAGTTTTATTAGATTTTTTGTTAGTCTTTATATCTGCATAAATATGATCAGGAGAATATTCCCATGAATAATCTATTTTTCCTGCAATAGCAGAAGCAGCAACCACTGCCGGTGAAGCTAAATAAGCTTGTGCTTTCGGCGAACCCATTCTTCCTTTAAAATTTCTATTCGTTGCAGAAATTCCAACCTCACCATCTTCCAGAAGACCTGTACCTAATCCGATGCATGGTCCGCATCCGGGAGGTAGCGGAATAGCACCTGCATGAATTAAAGCCTGCCAGTCTCCCCGTCTTTCACTTTCTGCCTGTACTTCACTTGATGCAGCGGCAATGTAAAACTTAACTCCCTCGGAAACTTTTTTACCTCTTACAACTGTAGCTGCTTCTGATAAATCATCTACTCTGCTGTTAACACATGAAACCAAATATGCTTTATCAATTTTAACCTGCTTTGCTTTTATTTCCGAAAGTGAAATAATAGTTTTAATAGTATTTGGTCCTGAAACAAATGGCTGAATTGAAGAAATATCTATTATCATTTGTTTTGCATAGAAAGCATTTTCATCCGCCGTGCATTTATGTTGTTCTAGTTTGGAAATTCTTTTGTTATTTAATCTGGGATGAATGCCTTTGCCGTCCGCATCTGAAGGAACTCCGGCCAAACCTCTGTTTGAAATAATTTCTGCTCTTTCTTTAAGCCAATCAATTGTCACTTCGTCTATAGGAAAAATTCCTGCAAGCGCGCCCCATTCGGTTGACATATTTGCAATAGTTAATCTTTGAGAAATTGATAAAAATATTGTCCCTTCGCCGACAAATTCAATAGCATGATTTAATACCTCATCGTTGTTAAAAAATCCGCACAAGGCAATGATTAAATCTTTACCGGTTACACCAGGTCTTAATTTCCCTTTAAGTTCTACTTTAACAATGGTAGGAACCTGCCACCAAGTTCTGCCGGTTGCCCAAATAGAAGCTGCGTCTGTCCTTACAATCGGGGTTCCGAGACATCCCAAACCGCCATACATATTTGAATGACTATCAGACGCGACAACCATTGTACCAGGCCAGGCATATCCTTCTTCACACATTATTTGATGACCGATGCCTCTTCCGGCAGGATAAAAATCAGCACCCATTGACTTAGAAAACTCTTCTATTTTTTTATACTTCTCTAAATTTTTTTCACTTTTGTCCTGAACGTTATGATCTAAGGTATGAACAACCTGTCGAGGATTAGCTAATTTGGATGCACCGATACTTTTGAATTTTGGAATTACTGCACCGGTGTTGTCGTGAGTCATTACGTAGGCAGGCTTAATTGATAAATAATCTCCGCTGTGTACTTCATGATTTTTGTCAAGGCCAACAGCGTATCTCTGTGCGATTTTTTCGATTAATGTTTGTCCCATTTTATTCTCCCAAAAAGTGTCATTGCGAATTCCGATTTATCTGAATGAAGCAATCTATTTATATAGGATATCAAAATTATAAAGATCTTCCCATTTATTATTTAGTGAATTTATTAATTCTATTTTCTTTTTTCTTGAACCGGCTTTAATTTGTTTTTCCCTTTTTATTGCATCTTGAGGATTATTAAAAGTTTCATAATAAACCAGTTTTTCTACATTATATCTTTTTGTGAAACCGTCAATAAGCTTTGTCTTATGCTCCCAAATCCTTCTTATTAAGCTGTTAATAATTCCAGTATATAACACTGTATTGTTTTTATTTGTTAAGATGTATACATAATAACTTTTCATACTTAAATATCAGATTGCTTCTCTCGAAGACTCGATCGCAATGACAACGTGTTATGTTTTAAACGGATCAAAACTAACAAAGTCTGCATGATGAACAATAATTGATTCTACAGTGCGTTTTCCAAGATCGCCTTCCTTTGAGTGAGTTGCAATTATATGCTGCACTTCTGCAGGAATACCAAATCTGTCTGCAACAGCTAAGCCGCTGAAAGGATGTCTTACTAATTTCCCGGCATCACTGGTTGTCAATTTACCGTTCTTAATTTCATATTCTAATAATTTACCGACATCAATTAAAATTGCTCCTGCAATTAAAGTATCCATATCGATTTTAATTTCATCACCAAAATTTTTCTTCATAATATTAGCCATCTCAACCGAAAGATGAACTGCAGTTCTCTTGTGAGTCATAAAAGTAATTTTGCAATCTTTTATAAGCAATGAAAATGGAATTACTTTAAGATCATCTGCACTAAGTACACTGTTTTCGATTGCATAAACCCAGCAGTTAATAACTTTTTCTTTTAAATCGTCATTCTTTATCCAATTTATTTCCGGCCAAATTTCTAAAACTTTTTCACGCATACTTTCCTCTTTAATAAAACAAATCCCCTCATTGGTAAGGGGATTAAAAAGATTATTTTAGATTTTTAATTATTTCATCTGTTATTTGCTGAGTTGTACAGGCGCCTTTATCAAAGACATCGGGACCGCCTTTTAACTTTAGCATATCGTATGTTTTAACTTTATCTTCCTCAACAACTTTTGCAACGGCTTTTCTGATTTTTTGTGAGCGGTCATTTTCTCCAATATGATCCAGCATCATGCATGCACTTAAAATCATTGCAATCGGATTAACGATTGAAGGATTTAATTCTTGATATTTTGGTGCAGAACCGTGTGTCGGTTCGAAGACGGCAACATCTTTTCCAATATTAGCACTGCATGCAAAACCTAATCCTCCAACTAATCCGGCAAATCCGTCGCTTATAATATCGCCAAACATATTTTCGGCAACTATAACTCCATAAATTTCAGGATTTTTAGTAAGCCACATCATTTGTGCATCAATATTAGTATCCCAAAGCTGAATTCCTGGATAATCTTTTGCAATAATTTTTCCTTCATTAAACATCATACCTGAAGTTTCTCTAAGGACATTTGGTTTTTCACATATTGTTACATTTGAATATCCGAATTTCTTTGCATGCTCAAATGCCTCTCTTATAATTCTGCGGCAAGCATTTCTAGACATTATTCTTGTTGAAACTGCTAAATCTTCACTCGGAACGTCTATAAATGCTTTCATTTTCGGATGCGTTTCCAATGCATCTCTGACAACTTTGGGAGGATTAGTCCATTCAACTCCTGCATATAAACCTTCAGTATTTTGCCTGAAAATGACTGCATTAACCAGAGGTTCTTCAAATCCATCTTGAGTTCTTCTAATAAAGTTTAACGGATTGCCTTTAAATGATTGACAAGGCCGAATACATAAATCTAAATTGAAATGTTGTCTTAAACTGACAATTGGACTAAAATAAACATACCCTTTTCCCTGAAGCGAAGGATCTAATTCTTTTGTGGCGGCATCTTTCGGTTTACTTGTTATAGCACCAAAAAGGCCGATTTTGTATTTTTCTAAAAGATCGATTGTTCTTTGCGGTAAAGCATTGCCTTCCTTGCACCAAAAATCCCAGCCAATATCAGCATGCAGATAATCTGCTTTAAAACCTGATGCTTCTAAGACCTTTATGGCTTCGGGAAGGACAGTTTTTCCAATACCGTCACCCGGCATTGTTACAATGGTTTTCATGTTGGAAACCCCTCAAAAATATTCAAAAATAAGACTATTCAAACTTAAATAAACTAATAAATCCAAGCAAGGGAACTGATTTGAATTTGGTTTCTTCGGAGTAAAAATTAGTTTAAAATGAAGTTAATCCCAACAATCAGGCCAATTTTTTATCAGTAATATATATTTTCTAAAATATTAGCAATAATATCCGATAATAGTATCATTGGGTTTAATATTAATTTATAATTGTAAGTTTTTAAATTGATTGCAATTCCATATTAACTTATTTAATTTGATTTTCAAAATTTCCTTTGATTATAAAGTAAAGTGAATCAACAAGAAAATAAATTAAAATTAATAAGGGAGGATTTTAATAAAATCCGTAATTCTCTTAAAGATTCCTCAAACAAAGAATATTTCGATAATAACTTTATCCGACTTTTGCCTCAGTTGGATGAGATTATAAATTCTACCGAAAAAGCATATCACGATTTTAGACTTATCTCAAATATCACTTCAGATGTTATTTTTAGAATCTTAAAAACAGGCGAGATTACTTTTTTAAGTTCTTCATGCAAAAATCTTTTAGGTTATGAAGAGGAAGAAATCGTCGGTCAGTTAATTTTGAAAATAGTTGCTTCAAATGAAATTAAAAAAATTATAGGGCTGATTAACGAATTATATAGTAATAAAAAAATTACAAATATTACTACGTACCTGGTCCATAAAAATGGATCAAATATACCTGTTCAACTAAATGCTCAACTTGTAAGTATTAACGGAGAGAACATAGGCCAGGGTACATTACATGATATAAGAGCTAGAATTAAATTTGACGAAAAACTTCAATCTTCTGAAAGAACTTTTAGAACTATCTGGGAAAAATCAATTGCAGGCATGAGATTAACCGATAAAAACGGACAGGTAGTTATGTGCAATCATGCTTATGCTGAAATGGTAGGCAAACCGAAATCTGAAATTGAAGGAAAATTATTTTCAGTAATTCATGACAACGATGTTTCCCGGCAAGAATTAATTTCTTTCCTAACTTTATTTCATAAAAATGATTTTAAACCTCGTGAAGAAAAAGATATCAAATTATGGAACGGCGAGAAAAAAACTCTTGAATTAACCAATACGTTTTTGAAACTGGGAAATGATGAAAATTTATTATTGACAATATTTAAAGATATCACCAAGCAAAAATCAGATGAAGTCTCACTTAAAAAGAAAGATAAGCTTTTGCAGGGAATTGCGGAAGCTACACGTACTTTAATTTCGTTAAACGATCCTACCCTGGCTTTTACAACTGCACTAAAAATCTTGGGAACTGCTGCCGAAGTTGATAGGGTATATATTTATAAACATAGGATTTTGAAAGATACGGGAGAAATGTATATAAGTATAGTTTATGAATGGGCAGCGGAAGAAGTTGAATCTCAGATTTTAAACCCTGCGCTTCAAAAGTTATCTTATTCAAGATTTGAATCTTTAGGTTTCTATGAAAATTTTTCTAGCGGAAATTCTTTAAAATTTCGAATTAAAGATTTACCTAAAGTAGAGCAAAGTATATTTATAGACGGAAATATTAAAGCAATAATATTAGTCCCTATTATGGTTGATAATAAGTATTGGGGCTTTATTGGAATCGATGAGTGTAGAGAAGACCGTGTATGGACCGAGAACGAAGAGTCTTTATTAATAACCATGGCTTCCACTTTGGGAACCGTAATAAAGCGGAATAACGTACAGGAAGAATTGATTGCAAAAAACATAGAACTTGATCAAGCCGTAATTAAGGCTGAAGCAGGCGCTAAAGCTAAAAGCGAGTTCTTAGCCTTAATGAGCCATGAAATCAGAACGCCGATGAACGGTGTTATAGGAATGACCGGGCTTCTTTTGGATACTAACCTTGATGATGAGCAAAAGGAATTTGTAGAGACTATCCGTATTAGCGGAGATCAATTATTAGTTATAATTAATGATATTCTTGACTTCTCTAAAATTGAATCAGAAAGATTGGATTTGGAAATGCAAGCATTTGATCTTAGAGATTGCGTTGAAGAATCGCTTGATCTTCTTGCTTCAAAAGCCGCTGAAAAAGGATTGGATTTAGCATATCTTATTGAAGATAATACTCCTACTACAATAGTTGGTGATGTAACCAGACTTAGACAGATACTGACAAACCTAATTAATAACGCTATAAAATTTACCGAAAAAGGAGAAGTGTTTGTTTCCATCTCCTCGGAAAATATTTCGGATAATAATTTTGAAATCCAATTTACTGTGAAAGATACAGGTATCGGAATACCGGAAGATAGGATGGATAGATTATTTAAAGCATTCAGCCAGGTGGATGCATCGACAACAAGAACTCACGGCGGTACCGGACTGGGTTTGGTAATAAGCAAAAAGTTAGCTGAAATGATGAGCGGACGTATGTGGTTTGAGAGCAAGTTCGGAGAAGGTTCAACCTTTCATTTTACAGTAAAAGCAGAATCTGCCAAAACAACCTCAAAGAAATATTTAAAAGGCCAGCAGCTTCAATTAAACAAGAAGAAAGTTTTAATTGTTGATGATAATAAAACCAATAGAAGAATCTTAAAAGTACAAACCGATAATTGGGGAATGATCTCAAGAGTGTGCGGATCACCTATTGAAGCAATAAAGATATTCGAAGAGAATTCAGAATTTGATATTGTAATTCTTGATTATCAGATGCCGCAAATGGACGGTCTAACTTTGGCCGGTGAAATTAGAAAGTTTGAAAAAGGAAAGAATGTCCCGATAATAATTCTAACTTCTATTGGAAGAAAAGAAAATGTTAATAATTTCAAAGATATTAACCTGTCCGCATTTTTGAATAAACCCATAAAGCTTGTGCAGTTATATGAAACTATTTCTTCCGTATTAAACAATAATAGTAAAGTATTGGCCGAAAGAAGTAAGAGAAACATAAAGATTGATAGAGAATTCGGGCATAATTTACCGCTTAAAATTCTTCTTGCCGAGGACAATGTAGTAAATCAAAAAGTTGCGTTAAGAATATTGGAAAGAATGGGCTTTAGAGCCGATGTTTCTGCTAACGGTTACGAAGTTATGAGCGCTGTTAAGAAGATAAAATACGATATAATCCTCATGGATATTTATATGCCTGAAATGGACGGCTATGAAACAACTGGGAATATTATTAATAAATATTCTCATGTTGAAAGACCGAAAATAATTGCAATGACTGCAAATGCAATGCAAGGCGACAAGGATAAATGTTTGGATGCAGGTATGGATGATTATGTCAGCAAGCCTATAAGAGTTGAAGAACTATATGCAGTATTGAAAAAGTGGGGTGAAATTATTTATGAAGAAAGGGATAATAAATTAAAGCAGGAAGAAGAACTAAAAAGATCTCCTAAATTAATTGACGAAAGTAAAATTGAACTTATTCAAGATATTCAATCGGAAGAAGATATATTATTTTTTGTTGAGCTTATGGATATTTATATTCAAGATTTTCCACAAACAATAACCCATTTAAGAAACAGTTTGAATGAAAAGGATGCAAAGCAGCTTCTCTTTTATTCACATAAATTAAAAGGAAGCAGCCTTACGTTAAGTATCGATGTAATAACCGAAATATGCATCAAACTTGAGGAAAAAGCGAAGGCCGAATGCCTTGATGATTCTGCAGAAAAATTATTTGAAGAATTGGTTAAAAATTTTGAAAAAATATTAAAAGAGCTGGAATCGCTAAAAGAAAAATATAGTCACATGTCCTTTAGCTGATCATTCAGTCAGCCTGCTTAAACTTATTAACACTATTTTATTTTAAATTTCAATTATATTTTCAATATATTTTTATAATCGCAAATAAATATTTAGCTATTTTTAGTCTACAATGAGCTTTTTAATGGAAAAAAAACGTGCGCCGTACAATAGAACACTGACAATTTCAAATGAAGAAATTGTATTAAATAAGAAAAAATTAATAACGGTAAATAAAAAAGTATCGCTGCAAAAGATAATTAACAAAATTATTAATCAGGATTTATTTGAAACGCTTGATTATTTACCCGATAATTTTATAGATCTTCTTTTTATTGATCCTCCGTATAATATAGATAAAAAATTTAACTTGACTTCTTTCAAAGAAATGGATCCGGCCTCGTATGAAGAATGGCTTGATTCCTGGTTAAAAAAAATGATAAGAATGTTAAAACAAGATGCGTCTGTTTATATTTGCGGAGATTGGAAGTCTTCATCTTCGATATTTAATATAGGAAGAAAATATTTTATTGTTCAAAACAGAATTACATGGGAGCGTGAAAAGGGGAGAGGTTCTAAGAAGAATTGGAAGAATTGTTCCGAGGATATTTGGTTTTTTACGAAATCGAATAAATATACGTTTAATATTGAAGAGGTAAAAATGAAACGACGGGTTCTGGCTCCTTATAAAGATAGTGAAGGAAAACCTAAAGATTGGAAAGGAAACGGTAAAGAAAGTTTCAGGATTACCCACCCCTCAAATTTATGGACCGATATTACGATACCATTCTGGTCGATGCCTGAGAATACCGATCACCCGACACAAAAGCCTGAGAAATTAGTTGCAAAAATTATATTGGCAAGTTCAAATAAAGGTGATTTGGTTTTTGATCCTTTTATTGGTTCCGGTACTACGGCAGTTACAGCTAAAAAATTAGGCCGGAATTATTCCGGGATAGAAAATGATGAATTTTTTTCATGCTTGGCTGAAAAAAGACTTGAACTTGCGGAAGGAAATAAATCAATTCAAGGGTATGACAGCGGAGTATTTTGGGAACGCAACACATTAATGGAACAGAAAAAGAAAAATAATAAATGATCTTTCACTAAGATTTGATTTTCCTCCTTCCATTTACTTGAATAAAAGTTAAAAAATTTGAATCTTTACATCCCCAATTATTAAAAGATTTTTTGGGCACCGGTTAACAGGATAATGTTAAACCCCGTCAGGTCCGGAAGGAAGCAGCGGTAGACATGATTCTTGTGTAGCCGAGTGCCCTTTATTTATATGCACCTGCCGGAATCAGGAACTCAAGTGTACCTTTCCCCAAATGCGCTTTATTATAAAATGAAACCTTAGCTATTGCCCCTTTCTTAAATTCAAGATATGCGCCTTTGGTAGATATCATATTCGACAAATGTTCGGAAAAGTCCGGCTGATGACCTATAAATGCTATTTCTTCACCGGAAAATGAATTCGCAATTTCAATTAAGTTTTCGGTTTTGCTTCCCGGAGATAATCTTTTATCCAATAAAATTTCTTTTTTAAATTCGTATACTTCGGCAATTGCCGATGCAGTTTGTTCTGCTCTTTTCAAGGGAGAAGATACTATAAAATCGAAACTATTTATGAGCATTTTCCAGTTTATGGCTGCTGTTTTTACTTTTGTAAGTCCTGAAGTTGTCAATTCTCTGTCAAAGTCCTTTTTGCTTAAAGAAGTTCTTTCGGCATCACCATGTCTGATTAAATATATATTCATTTAAATTCCATAGGAGAAATGATTTTAATAATTGTGAATGTTTAGAAAAATAAGATATCCGGAAATGAAATTAATCAAATATTAATTATATTAAAAATGATAATGTATCGATTCATTTGTCGTAGTCTACAAAAATTAAAGTAATAAATTGATTGAATTCAATTAAATCTTTGCTGAACTCTTTTCCTTCTTTGGTAATCATCTTCTGATCCCAGACATCTTTAGAATCAACACCAACTTCACAGAATTTGCTGAATTTCTGGTCGAGTAAAAGATTGCTTTCAACCGATCCGGCATCAATTTTTTGTTCTGCAATCTCCGATAAATATTTTAATGTATATTCATTAAAATGATTAATTATTTTTTCATCATTGGTTTTATTTAGGAATAATAATAGTTTGTACATCAGCAGTCTATTTTAAATGAATTAATTATAGCTTGATAAATCTTCCTGTCCTTAGAATAGGTATTTTGTGATGTTTTAAGAATTAACAAAAATTTTTTAAAACCGCACGAGTATTCAAAGTACTGTACAAAATAATTTCCGGCGGTAATTTTATCTGAAAAACGAATCTTGTACTTTCCGGAGACCGATTTGGTTAATCTCCTTTTTATGAACATTTCCGCAGAGTCTTTTTTCGGTATTACGATAACATAAATACTTGAACCCAAAACTTTATTTAAAAATATCGTCCCTTTGCCGGTTTTTCTTAAATATTCGGGAATAATCCTGTTGCGCAGTGTTTCCCAGTTGTCAGTAAGTGTTAGTGAAAAACCTTGAATATCTTTAGTGTTGCTTGTGGTTTTTATAGAATCTAAAAATAAATTGCTGTTTATGGAAGCAAGTATACTGTTTTTACCGATAATTTCCGGTCTTTGAAAGTTAAATTTAAAATCCGAAACTTTCTTTTTTACGAAATTATAAAATGTTGCTGCGGAACTTATAAATCTTTTGCTTTCATCATTATAATAAAAAACATCCTGCTTGTTTGATATAGCAGAAGCATCGGTGGAGTTTATTTCAGTACCAATAAAACCCGATGTTATTTTAGTAATTGTCTGTGTGTAAATTACTCCGTTTTCAATAAGTTTTGTAAAATCTCTGAAAGCAAGAGTAACCGAATCATCGTCCATCATGTAAAGTGAAATTCTATTTAACGTAAGCACGTCTTTCGAATTAAAATTCTCGGTTAATTTTACATATTTAGTATTATCAAAATCCAGTACCGATTCGTATAAATAACCGTTCAAAGATTTATCAATTAAGTAGCATTTAAGCAAAGAATCGTAAACTGCAAATCTGTTGTATACAGGGTTGGAATTATTGAGCAGGACAAGATAGTATTTCTTACCGCCAGCTGTTTTTACGCTGTCGATATTAAAAAGAATAAAATTATTATTTACCGGTAATCTCAAATCAATTAAATTATTTAGATTATTATTTGAGAGGGAATCACCGCTTATTGCTTTTTCAACTAAGGCTTTTAAACTTTTCCCGTTAATATGGGAAAAGTTATTCCTTACTCTATTTGATAGCCTGCAGCCCGATAAAATTAAGCACGTAAATATTAAGGATAAAAGGATTCTTTTCATCTTTTTCAATTTGCAATTTAATAAAAATTATTCATTTATATTCCGGTATAACTGCAGTTAGGAAATCAAAAGGCGATTTAATTATTTGTCTTTTAAGGTCATTTTTTGAATTCCCGATAGGCAGCCCGGGATGATTAACATTTTGCTGAGAAATTAATATTAAAGATAAATAAGATAGAAATACAATTAAGAATAAATATTTCATATCCTAGTTTTTAGTTTCCTCAAAATATTTGATTAGAATTCCCGCTTTTTGTCTACCGATTATTTCAACAAGCTTTTCGTAATTCGATTGTTTAACTTCAGACAAGCTTCCCAGTTCTTTTAATAATTTTTGTGCTGTAGAAGAACCAATTCCTTTAATTCCGGTTAATTCGCTCTGTATTGTCCTTTTACTTCTTCTATTTCGATGAAAAGTAATGGCAAACCTGTGTGCTTCATCTCTTACCTGCTGCAGCAGTTTTAATCCGGATGAGGTTTTAGGTATTGATGCAGGATCCGATTGCTGCGGAAAGAAAACTTCTTCCAATCTTTTTGCAAGACCTATGATATTGTATTTCTTAAAACCCAATTCATTTAAAATTTCTACGGCGCTTGAAAGCTGGCCCTTACCGCCGTCCACCATAATCAAATCCGGAAGAATTGAATTTTCTTCAAGAAGCCTGGAATACCTTCTTTTAATTACTTCCCGCATGCTGGAAAAATCGTCAGGGCCTTGAACTTCTTTAATAATAAATTTTCTATATAAACTTTTTTTGGGTTTACCGTCTTCAAAAACAACCATGCTTGCAACTGAGTCGGTACCCTGCAGGTTTGATATATCGAAACATTCAATCTTTTTCGGCAGAACATTCAGCCGCAGATCTCGTTGAAGAGCGGCAAGTTCATACGGAACGCGTCCTTCTTTCTTCATCTTTTGGAGCTGTATTTCTTTAAGCTGCAGTATAGCATTTTCTTTACACATCTTTGTCAAAGAATATAAACTTCCTCTTTTGGGGATTGTAAACCTAACTTTCTTTTCAGATCTCATTGAAAGCCATTCACCTAAAGCAAGTATATCCGTAGGTTTCGTATCCAAAACAATTTCTTTAGGTATTTCGACAAATTCGCTGTAATAAAATTTTACCGCTGCGGAATAAATGTCTGCTGCTTCTTCACCTTCTTCAATGCTCAATCTAAGCTGTTTTTTGGCAACAAGCTTCCCGTTTCTAATATTAAAAACGGAACAAGCCGAATCTTTACCTTCAAACGCAATTGAAATTATGTCGCGGTCTTCCAGATCTTCACTTACTACTTTTTGCTTTGACGAAATCACTTCAAGCTGGCTGATTTTATCTCTAATTTCAGCAGCCTTTTCATATTCAAGCGATTCAACGCTATTGTGCATTCTCACATTTAGTTCTTTAATTAAATCGTCGGTTTTACCCTTCAATACTTTAATTACCTCGCCGACCATTTCATTATAAGCAATCTCTGCAATCAAACCTTCACAAGGCCCGTCGCACTTTTTAATATGATAATCCAGGCACACTTTAAATTTCTTTTTGTCTATGCTTTCCTGGTCTATATTCAATTTACAGCTTCTTATTTTAAAAATTTGATTTATCATTCTTAACGACGATTTCATATTCTTTACATCCGTATAGGGGCCAAAATATTTCGAACCGTCTTTAATAATTCTTCTTGTTGGATAAATTCTAGGATAAGGTTCCTTTGTCACTTTTATAAACGGGTAGGATTTATCATCTTTTAAATTAACGTTATAACGCGGCTTTAAATCTTTTATTAAATTATTTTCAAGAACGAGAGCTTCAATTTCATTATCAGTTATAATTAATTCGAGATCGTCAATTTTACTAACTAGAGCTAAAGTTTTGGGTGATGTTACACCGTTATGGAAATAGCTTCTTACCCTGTTCTTTAGATTTATCGCCTTCCCGACATAAATTACTTTGCCTTTTTCATTTTTGAACTGATAAATCCCCGGCTTACCAGGTAAATTTTTTAACTTTGACTTTAAGTTTGAATTCATAGATTAATTATTCTCAATCTAATTTCTTATTAAAATAAATTAACTCATCTCTTAATAAAATGAAATTAGAAAGGTACTATATACTCAATTAATTTTTAAGCATAAAAAAATTAAACCGGCAGCACCTGGTTTTTAGCAATAACAACTATGCCGCTGTCCGTAACAGTAAATTTCTTTTTGTCGTTCTCAAGGTCAAATCCGATCTCGTAACCTTCGGGAACTACTACATTTTTATCAATTATTGCCCGCCGGATTCTTGCGTGCCTGCCAACGTTGCAGTTATTCATTATTATGGAATCGGTTACATAAGAAAAACTGTTTACCTTTACATTTGGGCCTAGCAGTGAACGTTCAACGAGACCACCGGATACAATTGAACCGTCGCAGATTAAAGAATTTAAAGTTCGCCCTACTCGCTCGCCCTCGTGGGATACCGTTTTTGCAGGCGGAAACTGAAGCTGATGAGTTCTCATCGGCCAGCTCAAATCATAAAAGTTAAATTCAGGTGTAACGGAGATTAGATCCATGCTCGCTTCATAATAACTTTCAATAGTTCCGATATCCTTCCAATAAGGCTTTACTTTTTTATTCTCGTCAAAAAATTTATAAGCTTGAATATTCATGCTTGATTTAAGCATATAAGGAATTATATCTTTGCCGAAATCATGGCTTTTAATTTTATTAGCATCCATCTCCCTAAAAACATCTCTCAGAGTAGAAGCATTAAAAACATAAATACCCATATTTACAAAGCTGTATCCCGGCTTATCGGGAATTTCCGGAGGGTGGCTTGGTTTTTCAATAAACGAATTTACTCGGTACTTTTCATCAACGCCTACAACACCGAATCGTGGAGCTTCGTCTTTAGGAACTTCAATACATGCCATTGAGCAATCGGCTTTCATGTCCACATGGTATTGAAGCATTTTTAAATAATCCATTTTATATATATGGTCACCGCTGAGTATCAGCACCCAGCTTACACTTTTGTCCTTTGAGAAAAGGTTCATATTTTGATAAATAGCATTGGCAGTTCCAAGATACCAATCGTTATTCTGTTTTCTTTGAGGCGGAACATTATAAATAAATTCACCCAATTCAGGATTAAAAATAGTCCATGCCTCAAGTAAATGTTGGTTTAATGAGTCTGATTTATACTGGGTTAAAATATATATTTTTCTAAAACCGGAGTTCAGGCAATTTGAAAGTGCAAAATCTATTATTCTGTATTTACCGCCGAATGGAACAGCCGGTTTGCTGCGCAAAGCTGTTAAAGGGAAAAGCCTTTCACCCTGGCCGCCGGCCAAAAGCATGGTAATTGATTCCCTAAGAACTGAAGAACCGGGAAATGTCATAATCCCTCCTAAATAATTGTTTCCAATATATATAAATATGATTTGTTTGGCAATTGAAGAAATTGTTAATTTTACGGATCAATTTTATATATATTAAAATTATTTTAATAAGTCTATTTTTTATTTTCAAGTGTGAGTTATAGTAAAATTATAAAAATATATAAACGATTCTGCCGTCAAAAATCTTTGATAAAGTCTGTTAACTTATGAATAAAATTTCCGGAATATTTTATACAATACTTATTGCTTTTTTATTGTTCTCCGGCTTTAAGATAGGATATATCAACAAGGCTCAGAATATATATTCTTTATCTGAAAGTTGCCCATCTGATAAAAGCAATAATTATTCCTTTGATCCCGATTCAGACAAATATATTTCTTCAAATCAATATAAAATTAATATTTTACATTACTATCTTAATTTTGATCTGTACCCTTCCAGAAAAATACTCAATGGTGATGTTTTAATAACCGGTCTTGTTCTTGACAAAAATCTTAAACAGATCGATCTGAATTTTTATGATAATATGAAAATTACAAATCTGGAATTAAACGGGAAGCCGGCTGCGTTTAATGAGAAAGGGACAAGACTTGCAATTCCGTTGCAAAGTACCGTTACAGATACATTTAAGATTAAAATTGATTATGAAGGAACTCCGAAAAAGATGGGATTTGCTTCTTTTGAATTCGGAGAAATAAACGGAAATTCTTGTGTTTTTAATTTAAGCGAACCTAATTATGCATCGACGTGGTTTCCTTGCAACGATATTCCATCCGATAAAGCGCTGATGGATATGAAGATTACAAATGATTCTTCAAATGTTTCTGCTTCAAACGGAAAGTTAATTAGCATAACGACAAAAGGTTCACGAAGAACATATTATTGGAAGTCAATTTATCAAATCTCAACTTATTTAATTTGTCTTTACTCGTCCGATTATGTGAATTTTTCAGATAAATATATTTCGCAGGATAAATCGGATACAATGGCTATTGAGTATTATGTATTTCCAAAGCAGCTAAAGGATGCAAAAATTGATTTTCAGGAAATTCCTCAAATGATAAACTTTTTTGCAAAATCTTTTGGGGAATATCCTTTTATAAAAGAAAAACACGGAATGGCTGAATTTTTATGGTCCATGGGTGCAATGGAAACTCAAACATTAACCGGAGTCGGTTTTAATTTTATTACCGGCAAGCAGTTTTTCAGCAGTGTGTTTGCGCATGAACTGGCGCATCATTGGTTTGGAGATGCCGTTGGGCCGGAAACATGGAAAGATATTTGGTTAAACGAGGGATTTGCTACGTATTGTGAAGCCTTGTATTCGGAACACAAAGGCGGTCCCGGTGCGCTTCAATCCAGTATGATGAGCAAGTTTAATGAAAATTTTAAAGGTACTCTTTATAACCCGGAAGATTTATTTAATAATACGGTTTATGATAAAGGCGCCTGGGTGCTTCATATGCTTAGGCATCAAGTAGGGGATTCGACTTTTTTTAAAATATTAAAAAGTTATTTTTCGGAATACAAATATAAAAATGCCTCGACAGAAGATTTTAAAAAAGTATGCGAAAAAGTATCCGGAGAGAATCTCGATAAATTTTTTGATGAATGGGTTTTTAATGGTACCGGTATTATCAAATTAAATTATGATTGGAAAGCTGGTAAAATTAAAGACTTTTATTTTATTAATATTAACCTGGAACAAATTCAAAAGGGATATGAATCATACAAATTCCTTTTGGATGTAAAAGTTCAATTTGCAGATGAAAGCAGCTTTTTTAAAACTTTCCGGGTTGATGAACGTCAAAAGACAATTACGTTTAAAACAAAGAAAAGGCCCGTTGAGGTCAGCCTGGATCCTAACAACTGGCTTTTAGCAGAAATTCAAAAAGTTCAGCAAAGTAGTGAATAATTATGTATGTTTATTTTATAAAAACCAATCATTAATTTTTAAATAAATAAAATTGTAATTAGTGAACGACGCTTATCTATTTATTTCCGACATTCATCTAGGACTTCAGTCTAACGAGCTTGAAAAGAAAAAAGAAAGATTGCTCGTAAAATTTTTAAATTATGCCCAGGATATCGGTAAAGAACTTTTTATTGTCGGCGATCTTTATGATTATTGGTTTGAGTATAAAAAGGTCTATCAAAAAGGCTTCTTTAGAACATTAACTGCATTGCAGGATTTAACCGAAAAAGGAATAAAAGTGCATTATTTTATTGGCAACCATGATTTTATGCATCGCGACTTTTTTAAAAACGAGATAGGCGTAATTATGTATAAAGAACCGGTTGAAACAATTTTAAACGGAAAAAAATTTTTTATTGGGCACGGCGACGGAATGGTTAAAAACGATTTAGGCTATAACATACTTAAAAAAATTCTTAGGAATAAAACGCTTCAGATATTATATTCTTTAATTCACCCTGATCTTGGAATTTCAATTGCCAGCGGAACCAGCAAGTCAAGCAGAGATTATACTTCCAAAAAAGATTACGGCGAAGATGACGGACTATTTGAAGCTGCAAAAGTTAAAATTGATGAAGGCAATGATTATGTATTGTTCGGGCATCTTCATAAAAGATGCTATTTAAATTACAAAGGCGGTGTTTATATAAATTTAGGTTCTTGGCTTGATGTACCGTGTTACGGTATTTTTAAAGATGATAAATTCGAAATAGTGGATTGGAATTAAAATGGCCGGAAAGAAAAAATCAGGTTTTGAATTTTCAAAGTATTTTCATGATTATGCCTACCGGAATAAAAACGGGAAACTTAATTTAAAAACGAAATTAATTATAGGCGGAATTATACTGGTTCTTTTTACTGCATTTAGTATTTATATTATCAGCGGACTTCCGTCGCTTGAAGAATTGGAGAATCCGAAACCGCAGCTTGCAAGTAAGGTCTACGCAATAGACGGTGAATTAATCGGCACGATTTCAATACAAAATAGAATTGAAACAAGCATTGACAGTTTGCCTCCGTATATGGCACAGGCACTCATTTCAACTGAAGACAGGAAATTTTATACTCATTGGGGAGTTGATCTTGATCGCTTTGTTAAAGCAATGATTAAGAATGTTTTTTTCTTCTCTCATCAAGGTGCAAGTACGATAACCCAGCAGCTTGCAAAAAATCTTTATCATTTAAAATCGAAGCATGAAAATATTTTCCAGACCGGTATAAGAAAAATTAGAGAATGGATAACTGCGGTTCAAATTGAAAAAACATATACCAAAAAAGAAATTCTTCAGATGTATTTGAATGTTTCTTACTTTGGAAGAAGTGCATACGGGGTGGAATCCGCTGCAAGAGTTTATTTTAATAAAAAGGGGAAGGATCTTACTCTGCCTGAATGTGCTTTGTTTGTTGCTTTACTTAGATCACCGACTTATTACGATCCGGTCAGATACCCGAAACATGCATTGGAAAGAAGGAATCTTGTACTGCATAACATGGTAACAAACCACATGTTAGCCGAAGCAGAGTATGATAAACTTAAAAATGAACCGATAAACCTGGCGAAAGAAAAAACCGTAGGCAATTCTTCTATTGCACCGTATTTTATGGAGTACATTCGTCAGCAGATGGTTACTATGGCTGAAAAATACGGGTACGATTTGTATAGGGACGGGTTAAATATTTATACGACTCTAAATCTAAAAATGCAAAGTATAGCTAATAAAGCTGCGGCCGAGCATCTGAAAACATTTCAGCCAATGTTTGATAAGTTCTGGAATTGGAAGAAGCATAGAGATATTCTTGCAAGTGCAATAGACAGGGCGATATGGGATAGCCAGGTGTATAACGCATCTAAAACAAAAGAAGAGAGGGCAAAAATTTTCAACAACTTAAAGTACGATCCTAATTTTATTGATTCGGTAAAAAAAGCCGAAACTACAATTCAGACGGGTTTTGTTGTTATCGATCCGTCGAATGGACAAATAAGAGCAATGGTAGGCGGTGCAAATCAGGAATTCGGCAGAGGCTTAAACCATGCTACTGCAATACGGAGGCAGGCCGGTTCTGCATTTAAACCATTTGCTTATTCCGTTGCCATTGATAACGGTTATTATCCGGCTTACACTTTATTGGACCAAAAGTTTAATTACAACGGTTGGTCGCCCGATAATTTTGAAAATGACTACGATGGTTATATGACATTAAGACAAGCGCTCGCTTATTCAATTAATGTTGTCGCCGGAAGATTAACAATAAGTAACATGGCTCCGCCGGATCAGGTTGTTAAATATGCTCACCGAATGGGAATTCAATCTCCATTGGATGCTGTTCCGTCAATTGCACTCGGTACTTCGGGTGTTTCACCTTTGGAAATGACTTCGGCTTATTGTACTTTCGCCGATACCGGTATTCATGTAGATCCGATATCAATTTTAAAAATTGAAGACCGCAACGGAATTTTAATAGCCAAATTCGTTCCAAATTATAAGGAAGCAATTTCTCCGCAAACTTCTTCAATAATGACAAGCATGCTGGAGGACGTAATTAATTATGGAACAGGTGCGGGAGTCAGAAGATATTTCCAGTACCCATGTGCGGGTAAAACAGGAACAACACAGGGCTATTCGGATGCCTGGTTTGTAGGCTACACGCCCGAACTCGCTGCCGGTTGCTGGGTCGGTTTTGATGATCATCGGGTTAAATTTACCAGTTCTTACGGACAAGGCGCAAGGGCAGCTCTTCCGATTTGGGCGATATTTATGGAGAATGCTTATAAGGAATTGAATATACCCGTAAAATATTTTCATCGTGCTGCTGGTGTTGATACTGTTTCTTTCTGCAAGACAACTATGGATCTTGGAGACACAAGACTGGCAACACAATATTGTCCTACGGTAGTGCGCGACATAATAAATATGAAGAATCTTCCTCAAAAATGCGAAATTCACACCGGGGATAAAATAATAAAGAAAGAAGGTGTTCCAGGTAATTCCGGCTGGTAAAATTTATTAAAAAGATATAACTTTGTGTTGAAATTTTTTATTGTTCACTTAAATATTTTGTTATTGCCCGGATGGTGGAATTGGTAGACACGCTAGGTTCAGGGTCTAGTCCGCTTTAGCGGGTAGGGGTTCGAGTCCCCTTTCGGGCACAAGAAATATTCCCTCCTAAAATAATCACTGACAAAAATGTAAACTGTTTATGCAGTAATTAGTTTAAATAGAAATTACAAATAAGTCCAAATTACCAATAATTTTACTGAAATTTTAGATTTCATTACAACAGATCAAATAAAAAAATAAGGGGATATTAATCTTCAGTCTCAAGTTTTATAGCTTTTCGAAAGAATAAACAACTTGCCACTCTTCTTTTACTGATTTAAACTATTAACTATTATTAAAAATATTCGAATATGAAGCATTGACCTACTCTTTTTAAAGTACTAATAAAGTTTAGAGGGTAATCTAATATTCATATTAATTTAATAAGAAAATAAAAAACTAGAAATTACGTAAACATTCAAATACTAAATTCGATTATGGTATTTGTAAAATCGATTCTTAAGATGATCGATGAAATTATACAAATAAAATGTTTTCATAATAAAAACAACTTGAGAAAAAATAAAATCAATAATATTCAACAAACCTTAAAGGGAAAAAATGAAATTAAAAAATACTTTTTTAGCATTTCTTATGATAGTATCATTATCGTCTTTCTTGTTTGGGCAAGATAATAATCTGAATATTTTCGGGTATTACCAGAATAATTTTACAAGCTGGCATGTCCGTTTAAAGGATTCAGATTTCAAACTAGATGTAAATTCCTTCCTAATGCAGCAAATGAATGTCTTTCTGCAAAAAAATTTCGATGCAGAATTTAGTTCTTTCATCGATTTTGAATTTACAAATTCCTTCGATTTTAAAGCTAATATAGGCGATTTTAAAATTCCGGAAGCTTGGCTTAAATATTCTCCTTCAATGCAATTTAATCTCAAAGCAGGGGTACTTATTCCAAGGTTTAATAATTTTAATGAAATTAAAAACAGAACGGTTCTCTTGCCTTATATTTACAGGCCTTTAGCATATGAGACCTACTTTTTTGATCAATTCGGAACCGGGGAATTTGTTCCGACTTCAGCAAATATTCAGGTTTACGGTGATATACCTATTGGAAGAGCTTTTTTTAATTATGCGGTATTTGGCGGTAATTCAGAGACATCTGTATTAAATAATAATAATTCTCTTTTTGGTTCCGGTCAGGATTTTACAAACTATAAACTTGTCGGCGGTAGATTAGGTCTGGAATATAATGATCTTCAATTTGGCATTTCGGCGACTTTTGATAGAAAAGATTTAAGCAATTATGATATTGGCTTTATACCGCGCACTAGATTAGGCGGATATTTAAACTACTCAATTGACAAATTTGTACTTGAAGCAGAATATATAGGAGTAATGTATAAAATAACCCAGGCTAATAAGGATACATTAGCATTATTACCACCAACACCGGAAGATCTTCCGAGCGGGCGAATTATGCTTCCGGCTCCGCAGGATTTTAATAAAACTTTTTGGCATATGAATCTTCTTTACAATATACAAGATAATCTCGGAGTATATGTAGGATACGATTACATACAAGGTAAAGATAATATTTTTACAGAAGGCGGAATAAATCAATATAATTTCGGCGGCGTTTATGATGCCACAAATTCAATTATTTTGAAAGCAGAATATACATTTCAAACCTTTACAATGGTAAATATTAAGGGGGTAAGAAGCGATATTCTATTTGGTGCAAGTGTAAGCTTTTAATAAATGAAATAAACGGAGAAAAAAATGAAATTAAATAAAATATATATGCTGCTTCTAACATTACTTTTTACGGCAAGCAGTTATTCTCAGGTAGTAGTAATAGCCAATAAATCGGTTCCCGAAAATTCAATTAGCATAAATAAATTAACTGATATTTATTTATTAAGAGCTAAAACATGGTCTAATGGAAATGCAATTGTTCCATTTACAATTAAATCCGATAATGCCGAAGTCGATAAATTCTTTTCTAAATTAGGAAAATCTTATGAAGATATGAAAAAATTATGGTTGAAAATGCAACTTACGGGAGAAGGACAACCCCCTGCAGCATTAGATTCGGATGACGATGTTGTCAATAAAGTCGCTTCTACACCCGGAGCAATAGGATTTGTTAGTGCTGGTAAAGTTAACGGGAATGTAAAGGTGTTATTGAAAATAAATTAAAAATCTAATATTTAAGGAAGACAATATATCATGATAACTAGTTTCCTTAAATTTCCAGAACATTGAAATTAAAGGCAATATAATGAAATTAATAAATTATATTAAAAAATCTATAAGAGCAAAAATAGTAGGTGCTGTAATAATAATTTTAGCTTTAATAGTTGGTTTTGCATTGGTTTATTACCCGGCTAAACAAAAATCAGCGAGTGTTGCGGAAGCAGAATCACAGGTAAAATCTCTAAGTCAGATGCTTTCTTATTCGGTTGGTATAGGATTGGGCGAAAGTAACTTCGATCTAGTTAAAAGCGTTTTCAAATGGGCTCAAAAGGATAAGAATGTAGTTTACATAACAATCCAGGATGAAAACAATTCGGAAATAGTAACATATAATCCCGATAAAATGAATGTTGCCAAAGTAACAATGAATGATGAAGACAAAATAGTTCAAACAAAAGAATTTATTAAAGTTTCTTCAACTATAAATTATAAAAATAAAGATTTGGGTAAAATTGTTTTGGTGTATTCGCTCGCAAGTGTAAATAGCACAATACTGAATGATTTCATCACCTCATCTCTAATCAATGCTGTCATTTTCATCATCGGATTATTTTTAATTTTATGGATTACTAAAATTATAGTACGGCAGGTAAGTGAACTTAAAAGTGCCGCTCAACAAGTAACTCAAGGTAATTTGAATGTTGATCTTAATGTAAAATCCGAAGATGAAATCGGTGTGTTGGCTCATTCTTTTAAAAAGATGACCCAAAGTATTAAAGATGCAAATGAATTATTGTTGAAGGAAAGGGATAGTATTTCAGTTAAGGTCGAAGAGGCAGTTGAAGAATCCGAAAAGCAGAAAAAATATCTTTCTGAGTCTGTTGAAAAAATTCTTCATAAAATGGAGCAATTCGCTGAGGGCGATTTAACAGTTAAACTGGAAGACGACAACAATGATGAGATAGGAAAACTTTTTGCAGGTTTCAATAAAGCTGTAGGCAACATAAAAGTGATGTTATTGAAAGTCTCGGAATCAGTAGCAGCCACTGCAAGTGCAAGTACTGAAATTTCATCCTCAACAGAGGAATTAGCTTCAGGTGCTGAAGAACAGAGCCAGCAATCAAATGAAATTGCAGGCGCAGTCGAACAAATGATAAAAACCATTCTTGAAACAACAAAGAATGCGAGTTCGGCAGCAGTTTCAGCAAAAGATGCGGGCATAATTGCAAATGAAGGCGGCAAAGTAGTTGAGGAAACAATAGGTGGCATGCATAGAATTGCCGAAGTTGTTAAGAGGTCTGCACTTACTGTCCAGGAGTTAGGTAAAAGCAGTGATCAAATTGGTGAAATAATTCAGGTAATAGATGATATAGCCGACCAAACTAATTTATTAGCCCTTAATGCAGCGATAGAAGCAGCAAGAGCCGGTGAGCAGGGAAGAGGCTTTGCAGTTGTTGCAGATGAGGTAAGGAAACTTGCAGAAAGAACAACCAAAGCAACAAAAGAAATTGCTGATATGATAAAGAAAATTCAAAAAGATACAAGAGAAGCCGTTACGTCGATGAATCAGGGAACAGTAGAAGTAGAGAATGGAATACAGCTTGCCGATAAAGCCGGTAAATCTCTAACTGAAATAATCGGGGGTTCAAATAAAGTAGTTGATATTGCATCTCAAGTAGCAGCAGCAAGTGAGCAGCAATCTTCTGCATCAGGACAGATAAGTCAGAATATCGAGTTGATAGCGAATATAACCAAACAAAGTGCGTCTGGGATTCAGCAGGTAGCCAGAGCCTCGGAAGATCTAAGTATTTTAACAGAAAACTTAAGAAGATTGATTTCGCAGTTCAAGATAGAAGATAATATAGGATTCGGAAGCAAAGAAAAAACGCGTGAAATTCATAAAGAAGATATAGGAAGCAGTTCATATGTACGTAAAAACGGAAAGATAATTCATTCTTAAGTTTATTATGACTGAAGTAAAGAAATAATTTACATAGAATAAAGAATTTTTAATATAATGAATGGAATTTACTAAAACCTTTAATGTTAGATGTCAGTTGAAAAGAAATTAAGAATTTGGCGCATTTAAATGTTTTTGAAGGCTTTCCAAAAGTTTTTCTTTCGGAGATTCTGCCCGGGAACAATACATTATCACAACTAAAATAACCAATGATAAATATGTATACTGTTTATGCAGTAAAATGTTTAAATAGAAATTACATATAAGTCGGACTTACAGTTAACCTAACTGAAAGACCAAAACGTCATTACAATGGAGCGAATAAAACAATAATTATTTTTTGGTAGTGTCCTAATTTGCTGAAATTAATAACAAATAAGTTGTCCCTCCGCTTCGCCCGGAATGACAATTTAAATAAATTTGTTATGGTTAGCGAAGTCAAACCATAAATTAGTAAAGCAAATTAGGACACCGCTTATTTTTTTAATTAAAAAAAATAAAATATTATATTAGCTGCATAAAAATCTGCAAAAAAGTAATAACTCAATATTGGGGGTGTTATGAATCTCTTGGACAAATCACTTTTAATAATCTTTTCGATTTCATTTATCTTTTTAGGGGGATGTTCATCTTCTAAAAATACCGCTGGCCATAATCAATATTATAAAAATTTAGATAAAGAATTTTCAGATGCTTACTCAACATTCAAGGATAAAAACTACACGTTAGCAAAAGAAGAATTTATTGAATACAATAAACTTGATACTTCAGAACATAATTTTGATTCATTTGCATTTTTAGCGGAATGTTATAAGCAACTGGGAGACTTAGACAGCGGTAAAGTTTGTTATGAAGAAGGGATCAAAAAATTGGAAGAATCAGAAAATAAATTGAAGAACATAATAGGCGATGATGAATTTTTTTGTGACACACTTAAAAATTGGTTTAATAATTACCCAGCATTCCCAAACTCATTGAGAAGTGAGAATGGTTTTGTTCCATACGATGTATTGCCTAAAGTTGTTCATTTAGAACCACCTACATATCCCGTAGAAGCAAAAGCTAAGAATCTTCAAGGAACTGTATTTGTTGATATTTTGATTAATAGAAAAGGACAACCTATGAAAGCTGTTGTTGTTAAATCAGACAATTCGATATTTAACGATCCTTCAATTACTGCAGCAATGAATAGTAAATTTACTCCATTGAAAAGAAAGGGTCATCTTCAAAAATGCTGGATAGTAGTTCCATTCAAATATGCTTTAGGAAATTAATTGGGATTTAATTTTATAAATTTATTTATCCACAGTATTAGAGGATAAGTTGTTATTAAATATTTAATAAATGAACTCAATTCAAAAAGCAAAATACGTATTAGAAAAAGACAGAATTAATAATATTGGTATTATTAATTTCATGGAGAATAATAAGATATTAAATGTCGAAATAATAGGAAAATCGGTTCTGTTAAGAGGAATCAGCGATAATAAATGGATTTACATAAGCTGCAAGGCTAATGATGAATTATATATCATAAAGAATAATCTTAAAAACGGTGATAACTATTTTGCAGCAATTGATGAATGGATGATGCCTATTCTAACCGAAGAAAAAGAAATTATATGGGATTTGAAAACGGTTCAATATTATTTACCTGATGATATTGAAATATTATTTAATAAATATAGAACAGTAGAATTAACAAAAGATGATGCCCCTATCGTCTTTAATAATTCCACATATCAAGAATATATTTCCGAAGAATATGTAATTGAACAAATACATAAAGGAATAAGCGCCGGAATATATGAGGATAATAAATTAGTCTCCTGGGCAATAACCCAGGATGACGGGGCAATAGGATTCCTGCATACGCTTAAAGATTATAGGAAAAAAGGTTATGCAAAAAGCGTAACAATATCTATTATTGAAAAATTAAGAAATAACGGGAAACTTCCTTTTGCATATGTAGAAGAGACTAATAAAAACTCGATCGATATACTTTTAAAACTTGGATTCAAACAAAATAAAAGCCTTCATTGGTTCCAGGTGAAGTAAATTTATTATTCGGTAAAAAAATTAAAGAATAAAATTTAAAAGAGTGATTGTTCTCACTATTACAATTTAAAAGAATTGATCAAAAAAATTTTTTTTATTAGGTTACAAAAAGTTAAGCGGATACCTACTTCACATTTATAATCCTTTTACTGCATAAACACTTAACTAGTTGTAGTTTATCTTTTTTAGTGTTAAAAGTTATTTGATACGATGTTTTAAAAAAGCTCAATAAAAATTAGAAGAGGTGATTATGAGCAACGATATTATGTTGGAAAAGCTTGATGAAAGCTTAAAAGGAAAACTAATTTATATGGGGGATGATGATTACGAAGAAGCTAGAAAAGTTTGGAACGGACGGATTGATAAGCATCCTTTATTTATAGCTAAATGTGCCAACGAAAACGATGTGCAGAATACTATAAAGTTTAACGTGAGTAATAATATAATAACTGCAGTAAGGGGAGGAGGGCACAGCGTTGCAGGTTTAGGAACTTGCGACAATGGCGCCGTTATTGATCTCTCTCCGATGAAAAAAATCGAGATAAATACCAAACTTAATACCATTTGGGCACAAGCAGGACTTACGTGGGGTGAATTTGATAAGGTTACTCAAAGCTGCGGATTAGCGACAACCGGGAGCTTATTTTCGGGTACCGGCTTAGCCGGACATACATTAAGCGGCGGGTACGGGTGGCTCTCCCGTAAATATGGTTTTACCGCGGATAATTTATTATCTGTGGAAGTGGTTCTCGCGGACGGAAATCAGATTACTGCAAGTCCAAATGAAAATGAAGATTTATTTTGGGGTATCCGGGGAGGAGGAGGTAACTTCGGCGTTGTAACTTCATTTGAACTAAAACTGCACCAAGTCGGACAAATTGTTTACGGCGGAATGATTTTTTATCCAATGTCAAAAGCTAAGGAACTTTTAGCTTTCTACCGCGAATGGACATGGTTGATGCCTAACGAATTATCTACAATGGTTTTATTTTTAACATTACCGCCTGAACCTTTCGTACCGCAAAAATATATCGGAAAGCAAATGATTGGAATAGCAGTTTGTTATACCGGGCCTATTGAAGAAGGAGAAAAAATTGTTCAGCCTCTGAGGGATTTTTCTTCCGAACAGGTTGATTTTTTAGGGCCTATTCCCTACACAGCGCTTCAGAGTATGCTAGATTTTAACGTACCCAAGGGAATACATTCTTATTGGAAAACGCATAGTCTTTTGGATATAAATAACTTTGCTATTGACATTTTGCTTGAACATGTTTCAAGAATGAGCGCACTTTCAGCTTATTCGGCGGTGCATATTTACCATTGGGAAGGAGCAATAAAAAATAAAAACTCTATGGATATGTCCTTTGCGCATAGAGATGCAAGATTTGTTTTGAACATAATCGGCGCATGGATGGGATTTGAAAATCCCGACAAACATATAAATTGGGCAAGAAGGTTTTCGCATACTATTCAGCCTTTTTCAGTCGGACAATTTTATCTAAACTACTTTACCGAAAGAAGTGAAAAAAATATTAAAGCCGCTTTCGGCGCAAAGAATTACAATAAACTGATTATACTGAAGAACAAATATGACCCGAAAAACTTTTTCCGGGTAAATCAAAATATTAAGCCGACAGTTAATATAATGTAAAAGATAATCTCTGATAAACTGTAGAATAATTGGGTTTAAGTAATATTCATCTACCTTGCATCGATCTCTCATAATCTCTCTCCGTCGGGGAGAGATTTTTTTCAACCTTATTAATCCCACAAATCTAAATTTGTTTTTAAATTAAAATTAAAAATTCATAAAACAGAACATTTATAAAGTTCAATTTTTCTATGTCTAAGTTTTTAAATATTTAACTCCTACTGAGTAATTAAATATTACTGTAAGCATATTTTTTTTGCTAAAGAAATTTTTATACATATTATTTTAACTTCTTCTGAAACACCGTCTGTTTTTTCTTTTCTTCAAAACCAATTCCTTTATAAAAAAGGTGAGTTTCTGTTCTTAAAACATTGGTCCTAACTCTAATGGAATTATATCCCGTGCTTTCGGCCCATTGCTCAGCTTTTAGGACAAGGCTTTTACCGATTCCTTTTCCGCGGAAGGATTCATCTACAACAAGCCCGGTAATTTCCGCAAGCTCACCTGTTTCTATTGCAGACCTAATACTTACCTGGATCCAGCCGGCGGCCTGACCATTAATTTCAGCCACGAATAAAGCAGTTTGTTTATTATCGATTAATTTCGATATGCGTTCATGTATTTCCGTATTAATTACTTTGTATCCTAATTGAATGCATAATTCGGTAATTCGGTTTGAGTCCGCCCCCGCTGCTATTCGTATTAGAACTTTACTATCCTTCATTTATTTCCTTATTGCTTTTGTATATATCTTTTAGGCTTGAGAAGATTTATTTAATAATTTTTACCGGATGAAATTAGCAAATTATTAAGAAATTTTTTTATGCTTGAATAAATAATGATGAAAAAATTTAAGAGGATAAATTGTTAATTAAATTTGTAATCCAGATTTTTAAAGAATTATATGTTTCAAATGTATTTACACACCAATAAGCAAATGCAGCTAACGAAATAAATGTGATTATTATTTTAAATGTTCTATGGATAGGAAATAAACTGATAATATAAATAATTAATCCTGCAACCAGCAGTGTTGATACATATACCAATAAGTTTATTAAAAGGGTTTCCATAAATATTTTTTAAATTAATTCCAAGAGATTTTATCTCTCTCATTAACAATGTCGCCTCTTTATTAAAGTTCATGTTCAAAAATTATTTAAAATGGTACCGAATTTCTCCCCCTAAATCAATGGTAAAAATTCATTCTAATAAATAATGTGATTTTTCCGACTCTTTTTAGTTAGTGAAAGTCTAATAAAAAAGGAAACGAACAAATTGTTCGTTTCCTTTTTACATAATTAAATAATTAAAGGTTATTTTAATCCGCGAAATTTGAGCATCGGTCCGATTTCAGGATCATGTCCCGTGAATTCATTGAAGATTTTTGTATAATCCTCGGTAGCCCCGCGCGATAGTATAATTTTACGGAAACGTTCTCCGTTTGCACGTGTTAATCCGCCATGACTCATGAACCAATCATACGCATCATCATCAAGCATCTCGGACCACAAATATGCATAATAACCTGCAGCATATCCGTTTCCCCAAATATGCATAAAATAACTCGATCTGTAACGAGGCGGAACCTGAGGTATGTATAAATTATCTTTCTTTAAGCTTGCAGTTTCAAACTTATCTGAATTTTGCAAAGGAGCACTTGCGGACAGAGTATGCCATGCCATATCGAGATCGGCTGCTTCAAGTAATTCGGTAAAGTCATAACCTTGATTAAAATTATTTGCTTCTTTCAATTTTTCAACCAGTTCCTTCGGTATTGGTTTCCCGGTTTTATAATTTAACGCATAATGTTCAAGTACTTTCGGGTTTAGCGCCCAATGTTCGTTAAATTGAGAAGGGAACTCGACAAAATCACGAGGTACATTTGTCCCGGATAAACTTACATATTCTTCATCTGCAAACATTCCGTGAAGTGCATGTCCGAATTCATGAAACATTGTAGTAACATCATCATAACTTAGCAAAGCAGGCTGACCTGGTGCCGGTTTAGTAAAATTGCAGACATTGTACACAACAGGTTTGGTTCCCAGCAATTTTGATTGCTGAACAAAGTTGTCCATCCATGCACCGCCGCCTTTATTATCCCGCTTAAAATAATCGGCATAAAATAACGCAAGAGGCGAGCTGTCTTTATCATAAACTTCAAAAACACGAACGTCTTTTTGATAAACAGGAATATTATTTAGTTCCTTAAAAGTTAATCCGTAAAGTTCGTGAGCTTCATAAAAAATTCCTTTCTTAAGAACATTTTCCAGTACAAAGTACGGACGAACTTGTGAATCATCAAAGTTGAATTTTTCCTTACGAAGCTTTTCACCGTAATAATTCCAATCCCAAGGCTCCAGTTTTATATGACTGCCGGATTTATCTATATAAGCTTGAATATCGGCAGCTTCCTTTTTTTCATTGGCAACAGTAGCCGGAACCATTCCCGCAAGAAATTTTTCCACGGCTTGCGGAGTCTTTGCCATTTGATCTTGAAGCACCCACGCCGCATAATTAGGAAGGCCTAACAACTTTGCTTTTTCGGCACGGATTTTTGCGATGTGTTCTATATCGGATTTTGTATCGTTTGCGTCATTATGTTCACAGCGGTTCCATGAATCTTCAAATAATTCTTTTCGGGCTTTCCTGTCCTGTAAAAACTGAAGGTCCGGCTGCTGTGTTGTGTTCTGTAAAGGAATAATCCATTTATTTTTTAAACTTCTACCGGCTGCTGCCTGCCATGCAGCATCAAGCTGTGAAGTGGAAAATCCTTTCAATTCGGATTTATTGCCGGTAACCAAAGCACCGTCTTTTGTACCGGCTAAAAGTTTATTTATAAATTTTGCTATTAATGTAGCTTCTTCTTCATTTAGCTTTTTCAGTTTAATTTTATCTTCTATTGAAAGGTTTGCACCGGCATGCACAAATTTATTATAATAGTACGTAATCAATTTTTGTGATTCATGATCAAGCTTTAACTGATCTCTTTTTTGATATATCGATTTGACTCTTTCAAATAATTTTGAGTTAAGGAAAATAGCATCCTGATGAGCAGCAAGGCGCGGAGCTTCTTCTTCCTGTACTTTTTGTAAAACAGAATCGGTGTTTGCTGCAGTTACCGCATTAAAAACCATAGTTACTCTATTCAGTATTTGTCCGCTTTTTTCAAGAGCTACTAATGTATTTTCAAATGTAGGTGCTGCGGGATTATCTGCAATTTTTTTTATTTCGTCCAACTGCTGTTTCATTCCTTCTTCTATTGCAGGTTTATAATCGCCGTCCGTAATTTCATTAAATGGTGGTGCCTGAAAAGGAAGTGTACTCGGCTTAAAAAATGGATTCTTATGATTAGCACCTGAAAAGTTTTTTGAAGGATTTTGCAGAGTTGCTGCCATTATTAATGATGCAATAACCAATGACAGTGCACCCAAAATTGTTTTGTTAAAAATTAGGATCATTTTAATTGTTCCTTATGTTGGTTTAACTTAAGGGCCTGTATGAGCAAATACCGGAAAGAATTCTAACATAATTTTTTTTATCCGGTATCTGGGGAAATGAACAAAAGCGGTGTCACTACCCGGACTTCATCAAGCTGTTTAATATTGCTTGTGAATATAATAATATTTAACAAAGTATCGGAACACAAATGGCACAGTTCTCTGCGAAATAATAGCCGTTCAAATAATTCATTTGTCGAAATTATTTTTTTGTGAATATATTTTCGCAGTCTTTGAGGTATTTAGTTTGATTAATAAACATTATAAAACAATAATAAACAGTAATAAACTTGATTATTTAATAATAAATATTTAAATTTCTATTAAAATTTTTGAAGAACCTTAACGAAAGGAATCTTCTAATGGAAAATAAATTTAGTTTTATAAACCTCGTTCCGGGTCTGTACAACAAGGATGAATTTTTTAACGAAATTTTTAATGAACAAAAAACATGGGAACGTATCTGGCGGCTTATTCTGCTTTTTATTGGATTAACATTTCTTTACGGGCTGATCATGGGCTGTTACAGCGGAGTTGCTCAAGCATTAACTGCCGGTATTAAAGTTCCTGTTCTATTCCTTTTATCGCTTATAATATGTTTCCCTGCATTTTTTGTTATACAATATATTCTCGGGTCAAAAATGAAATTGTCGCATATGTCAATAATTATTTTATCCGGATATGTTCTTACCGGTGCGATAATGGTTTCTTTTACTCCCATTATTATATTGTTTGTGCTTACAGGGGGAAATTATTATTTCCTTCAACTGTTGCATATAGCTATTTTTACTGTCGGCGGAATCTTCGGTATGAAAACAGTTTTGGATGCATTAAAATATTCTTGTGAACAAAAAAATATTTATCCTAAAACGGGAGTTGAAGTATTTAGATTCTGGGTTATTATTCTTGCCTTTGTAGGAATTCAGCTTGCATGGAATATGCAGCCGTTTCTTGCTGAAAAAACACAAGGTTATGCTTTATTCAAAAAATATAAGGGCAATTTTTATACTGCAGTTATTTATTCTATCCAGCAATTAACAAATCCGGAGGAAAAGATTACCCGGCATTCCGACCAAAAATCACAATTTTTCCCGGATACAACCGGAATGGAGAAATAAAATGCCGGAAGATGAAATAATGACGCTTGAAGAAGTTGCTGCTTATCTTAAAGTAAAACCGCAAACAATTTATACTTGGGCACAAGAGAAAAAAATTCCGGCAGCAAAATTAGGAAAAG
Organism: Ignavibacteriaceae bacterium; assembly: GCA_046705645.1. Taxonomy (GTDB): domain Bacteria; phylum Bacteroidota; class Ignavibacteria; order Ignavibacteriales; family Ignavibacteriaceae; genus FEN-1297. The sequence continues at coordinate 37,105 of JBJKQE010000029.1, forward strand.
AATGGCGTTTTAAAAGATCGGTTGTAGATGCCTGGTTTGATCAACATTTTGATGCAAAGTTTGATAAAATTGTAAATAAACAATCTTAAAGTAGTAATTTATACTTTAAGTTATAGCTGTTTTTTGTATACAAATAATTTTTATCTTAATTCATTTTGTTTATTAATATAACAAAACCCATCTTTTATTAAAATCTATTCATATACATTGTTGTTTTAAGAAATAAATCCGACTGCTTATTTATTTTTTGTAATTTATAAATATAATTCTTTATCAAAATATTAATTAAAAAAATATGAATATTTAAGCATTATCTGATAAATTTACCTAAATAGTTATTTATAATATCATGACGAATTTACAATCATGGATTTATATAATAAAAAAGATAGGAGCATTCCTCAAAAAACCGTTCTAATTATACTTGAAATATTAATTCTTATAATAAGTTACTGGATTTTATTTGAAGGCGGATATAATATAATTTTTTCGCCGTCAATTCCCGCAAAAGGAAATAATATTAGGCATATAATAATATTCATTTTTAATTTGATTGTATTTCTAAGAATTTGCCTTACGGTTTTTTATCTTGTAGAAAGACACATTCCCTGGGAAGAAACATTCAGCATTCCGGTTGCTTTTGCAATTTATTATGTCGGTTACGCATTACTCGGTTATGGTTCAACCGAAGGTATAAATGTAGTTGACATTTTTGCAATATTATTATTTCTCTTCGGTTCTTATTTAAATACTTGGTCTGAATTATCCAGGAAGAAATGGAAGACAAATCCTGAAAACAAAGGCCGGTTATACACCGTCGGTTTGTTTAAGTATTCAATGCATATAAATTATTTCGGAGATATTCTGTGGGTGACTGCTTATGCAATTATTACAAGGAACTGGTATTCTATAATAATACCTGTTTTTATATTCTGTTTCTTTGCATTTTACAATGTACCTAAACTTGATAAATATTTGTCGGGAAAATATGGCGAGCAATTCGAGGAATACAGAAGACATTCGAAAAAGCTGCTGCCGTTTATTTATTAGTAAAATTTATTTGATAACAATTAAATCAAATTTTTATTTACCCTTAACTTCAAGCATTGCTGTAAAGAATAAATCTGCATCGAGAAATTTGTTTTGTAAATAACCGGAAAACATAACAATTCCACTTAAGAATAATTTCATCCCTTCGGGATTAAAAAACGTCTGGTTTAGATTTCAATTATAAAAATATCAGCCCTTCGGGCTTTGACATAAAACGCCAAAGGCGTGA
>JBJKQE010000030.1:0-19660 GCA_046705645.1 Ignavibacteriaceae bacterium
GAAAAACCTGTTCTAACATACGGAATCCAATCCATAGGTTTCCATTCGGTACCGAAAGAAAACCTGGGATTTAAACTGTTCCCAGGTTCATCGTTCAAACCTTGGTTGTAATCGAATGCAAAGAGCAATGTGCCAGGAAATTTATTTTCATTAAGATTTAAAAAATATGAAACACCAGCTCTGACTGCTGTGGGTAAACTTGTTGTAAAATTTCCGGTACTATCTTTGGTTTCCCTAAATCTATTTGATAAAGAATCGAGAACATCCGGCTGCGAAAGGTCGGTAACAGCATACTGGCCTGTATAACTTATTAAAACAGTATTTTCACTCCAATCAATTTTCCCTATATCTGTTACTGCAAGTGAAATATTCCAAACTTTACTTATTGAAGTGTTTACCCCGAGATCAATTCCATATCCAGTTCCTGCAGGACTTGGGAAGGGGCTGGCTTTTATCGATTGAATTACACTGTCGGAACTGTTGTTTTGTATCAAGTTATCAGAACAGGTACCGATAACATTGTTATCTGCAAATAAATTTATCTGGTCATAATTACCGGTTTGCAGGTATGAATTAACTTTAGTGTCTTTTACATAATAAAAACCGTTGACAAGTTTAATTGAGACACCGGCATATAATTTATCTTGCCCTTTTAAATCCCAATTTAGTACTTCTCTTGCATAAGATATGGAATATTCCCTTAACCACCAGGATTTTACGGATGCATCATTTATATTATATTCTTGATTTACTTGATTACCGTTTAATAATAAATCTGTAATTCCGTGGGGAAATTTGAATTCGCCTTCAACAAAATCTTTCATTGAAACGGCAAAAGCACCGATATTTTTATTTACGTTATAAGAAAGTGAAAAAAGATTAATTGATGCGCTTGTATATACCAATCCGCCGTTTTTAAAAAGTGAATTTAAATTTTGTTTATCATTATCATTTAGAACTCTGGGCTGTCCAAAATAGTAATTCACGTTTTGAAGGTCCAAAAAATTTGTTCCTGCACCTAAAGAGAGAAAAGGAACCGGCAGAATTGTATTAAAAGTTAAAGAATTATCCGAAGCAATTGCAAGATTTGACGGATTTATCCCGATTGAAAAAACATTTTTTGAAACAGCATTGTAAGTCTTCCCCATTGACATACTTCTTGCATCTGAAGAGCCGATCGATCCCGTTTGCGCCAGGGAAATCCCGCAAATCTGAATTACTAAAACCGATATACAAAATATTTTTTTCAAACTTTATTCACCTAATCTAAAAATTAATTATTAACTCTGTATTTTACTTTTCCGGTTACTATAATTTTAATTTTGTCCGTAGGTCTGATAACAACGACCGGCGGCGGATCTTGAATAGCATTTTTGGAATTAACACTTACACTAAATATTGCGAAGTATGCATCCGCAAAATCATTTATATTGGTTGAGTCCAATTGAACTATTGCTGTAGTGGCAGATGTCTTATATGCTGTTCCATTTTGATTTATCGGAGCCCCGGGAAAATATATGGAATCACTTCCGTCTGCATTATTTCTAATTGTGAAAAGAGGATGATAATCTTTATCAGCCATTGTGATCCGCAGATAAGATGTTAACGGAATTCCGTTTTCGGATGATATTGTAAGATTTACCGATCTTGCGCTTCTTATTTTATTTCTTTCATTAGGAGAAATAGAATTAATATTCGTAGTATCAGTAAGTGTTAAAGTTTTTAGTGATAAATAGCTTGTTGTTGAAAAGTGAGTACAGAATCTTACAGAATCCTTAACTTCGGCTTTTCCTGCTTTAAAATTAGGATTCATTATATATTCGGCATTCAATAAAACTTTATCGGGTAAAAAAGCAATAAAATCATTAACATTACTGTTTTTTTCCGTAAAAACTTTCTGATAACTTTTGTTATTAATCATAAAGTTCAGGTTGGAGTTTCCGGCACTGTCCTTCAAGAAAAATTGTGTTCCGTCTTTTCTTTCCCCGATAATATTTAAATTCTTAACTTCAAAACCGAAAGGATTTGACACACTCGATATATAATCAACATTTAAATATAAATTGGCATTTTGTAAAAATACTTTATCTCTAAAATTAGCAGCCTCACCCAAATTCAAACTGAAGGAATCCGTACTATCGCCGAGAGATTTCGGCGGAATTACACCGTATACATAGTTAAAACCGAATTCTGAAAGTTTAAGATTTATATTTGCATAAGCTGAATTTGAAATAGATGAAGCTTTTATAATTATTTGTAAGCTGGTTTTATTAACATTAATTTGATTTGGAGGGATAAAATAGTTATATCCTTTAAGATCGTTAATTACCGAATCCTGCATATTTGGTAAAGCTACTTTTTGAAACCGAAATTGTGTGCCGTTAGGACTGAAAACACCGGGACATAATATATCCAGGTTCACACTAAAAGGTGTCGGATTATCTATATAAAGAGCAAACTTGCCGTTTGAGAAAGAGGCGCTGTCAAGTTCGGCGTTTTCCGGCATGGGAATATATACCGTGTCGGATCTTGAATTATCAGCAGAAATTACCAGATTATTTAGTGTTGTCGGTTCAGTCAGTTGTAAAAAATTTGCAACATTAACTTTCTGCACATACGTATCGGACTCCAATAAATAAACACTATCCCCGGTTGAAGTGCCTTCGCTTGAAATATAATTACTTGATTTAAATAAATCGTTTAATGCATATGAATGATTAATAATAGGGACATTTAAATCTACGTCCCATTTTGGAGCTACAAGATCTTTTGGTAAATCTACACAGCCTAACTTAGACAGTATAGTCAAAATGAAAATCGAAAAAAATAATTGTTTTAAAACCTTTCTCATAAATACAACCCGGTAATTTACTCTATTAACTAATTTCTAATGACAAACTAAATAATAATTCCTTCCGGAGGTCTATGGCTTATTATCGAAGATAATTTAAAGCACTTTAGCTTTTCGGAGAGACAATGTTCTAGAGATTAAATAATAAAATTTGTTTTTAGGCGAGTTTGATTTTTTACTTTAAAAAAATCATTTTTTTTGTACTGTGAAAATTGCCGGCGGTCAAGGAATAAAAATAAACACCGCTGCTTAGTTTTCCGTATAGAGATGCATTTGGAAAAGTAACTTGATATGTTCCTGATGATTGTTTTGAATCGACAAGAACCGCAACTTCCCGTCCTAATATATCGTAAACAACTAGTTTTACAGATGTATAATCACGTGCTTGAACCGGAATGGTATAAGTAATTTTTGTACCCGGGTTAAACGGGTTAGGGTAATTTTGCTCTAGCTGGAAGGATTGCGGTTTTGTTATATCTATAGAATCAAGAATTGCAATTTCCTTTAATATTTGCTGATTCGGATCGAAGGTTAAATAATTTGGCCTGCCTTTAACATACCAGGTAAATTGCTGAGAAATAGAATTATTGAAAACAGTAACGGTAGTGTCGCTTAATGATGTAGAAACTTTAACCTTAACAGGCATAGTAAAAAATAACGGGTCAGTATTTTTAGTTTGATTTATATTCAGATTTATTTGATATAAGCTATTTCCGATATCTTTAAAATTCCAATAAGCCGTATATTTAGGATAATTTTCTCCGTAAATCCATTCATCAAAAAAATATTTTAAACTTGATCCGTAAACTTTTTCCGCATCAGCTTCAAAATCTCTTGTTGTGGCTACGCCGTATTTTAATTTCGGGTCAGCAGCATAAGTTTTAAGTATTTTAAAAAATGTTGAGTCGCCTACAATTCCTCTTAACATATATAATACAACGGCTCCCTTTGCATAAGTTCTATTATAATTGAAAATATTATTTACGGAAGAAATATCCTGTACATATACAGAACCGACCGCCTGTTTAGCGGCATCCATATCCTGCAGAATCATTGAGTTATAATAATCTTCTCCTCGAGTCGCTTCGAAATAAACTGCTTCGGAATAAGTTGCAAAACCTTCATTAAGCCATATATTCTGCCAGTCTTTACATGTAATCATATCTCCAAACCATTGATGAGAAAGCTCATGGGCTTGAATATCCTCACCAAAAGCACCGAGAGAAGTCATCGTCTGATGTTCCATTCCTCCGCCCCAGCCGAATTGCGCCTGTCCGTATTTTTCTTTTATAAACGGATATGGACCATATCTCTCCGAAAATATTTTTATCATATTAGCTGTTTTATCAAGATCTGATTTGGCAGAATCAAAATTTTCAGGATAAATGTAATTCACGATCGGCATAGAATCCGATTCCGAATAGTGATAATAGGTTGTGTAAACGGTATAGTTTGAAATTGCAACGGAAATTAAATACTGCGCTATGGGATATTGATTCTTCCACTTGTATGTAGCAGTTCCATCATTGTTTTGAATTACATCTGTTAACAAACCGTTTGATGCTGCTTTTAAATTGCTTGGGCAAGTAATCCAAACATCGGAAGAATCAGCCTTATCCGCGGGAGTATCTTTACAAGGCCACCAGTCACTTGCTCCGTAGGGCTCGCTTAAAGACCATATTGCCGGTTTGCCGTTATGGCTGCCGAATTCAAAGCTGCCGAAGCCGCTTGTACCGGGTACGCCTTCATAATAAACCATTACCGAAAACGATTGACCGTTACTGTAAACAGTATCCAATGTAATATACAGCTTTTCATTTGTGTGAGAAAATAAAAGCCGTTTATCTTTACAAGTTACCGAATCAACAATAAGAACGTCTTGCAAATCAAGAAAAAAAGTTTTTAATGATTGAGCTTTGCTCAAAGCGTTTACAGTTACGGCTCCTTTTAAATAATTAGGCGAGTAAGTTATTTTTAAATTCAGTTTATAATAAGTTACGTCAATTGTAGAGTCGCCCGGATATTCAATTTTACTTATTTTTCTTTCGTTAAGATATTGTTTCTTTTCGGAGTTTAATAATATTTTCTTGCTTGATTGACCGGATATAAATGGCGAGGAACTTATCATAATTCCGAGCAATAAAAACCAGGTAAGTTTATTCGCTTTCAATATAAATATAAAAATTTTGTATTTGGAAAATTATGTTTTTAATATTGATAAACATATCTATGCGATTATAAAATTATTTAGATATAAAACACATCTGTATTATCACTTAAAACTGTTTTAATACTTTGATAATGTTTAAGGATTTGAAGTGATTTTTTAGTTAATTTCCTGTATTCTGCAAACAGGTCGGAAATTACAAAAGCAGCAGACTTTATTTTCCCTGTCATTCAATGTTGAAAGATTAAATTTGCCCGCTGAAATATCATTTACATATTTTCTAACGGTCTCACGACAAATATTAATTAATTCAATGTTGCTTTCCGTAATCTTTTCATCGTCCAATTTTGATCTTTGATTAAACAAGCCGATCAGCTTTTTACCAAAATCATTCTCATCAAATTTTAAAGAATATATTTCCGCACCGGCAGGCTCAATATCTTTATTAAGCTGAGCTTTAATCATTTCTTTTGCAGCGAACATGTAAAGAGGTAGTTGAAGAGATAAACCTTCACTTAATTCAATTAACGAAGGCTTTTTACCGCTTAATTTATAATCGATCACTTTATACCGTCCGCTTTGTTCATCAACATCTATTCGATCAATCTTTCCCCTCACACTTATATTATCGATTTTAACATTTTGAACTTTTATTAATCCATTATTATTATCTTTTATATTCCCGAAGCCGAGTTCAAAAAAAGAAGGTACGAATTCCCCGTTATTTTCTATTTCATTTATTAAAAACATATGTAAAATGGAATTTTTTCTGCTGCCGTTTATTCCAAGGATTTTTTCTTTTTCATAAAATGTCAACGGGGAATTGAAATGAGCTTCTTCAATTACTTCATCTGCAATTTTAAAAAGCAAATCTTCAGCATATTCATATTTATCCCGGCTTGTTTCATTTAATATTATTTTATCTTGATTTAACTTTTTATAAAATTTATATAAAACTTTGTGAAGCAGACTTCCCATTTCAAGAGCTTCAATTTCCTCGGTAGGTTCTTTAGCAGGCTTTAAATTAAGTACTCTTTCCGCAAAATATTTGTACGGGCATTTAGCATATGTTTCCAACTGGGAAATGGAGAACTCTTTCATTTCGAGATTTTCCAATTCAGCTTTACCTTCGTCAGAAAGATGTTCTTTGATAAAACCTGTAAATTCTGATTCTCCAAACGGAGTGTTTAGTCTTAGCTCATTTACATTTATAGAATTTTTAATTTTCTTCTTGTCAATACCAAATTCCAGCAAATCCAATTCGTTTATATTACTTCCTGGGTTGTCTTTCCCAAGCTCAATTAGAAGCTCTTCCTTTGAGTAAATTGTATCTGAATAATCTTTTTCGGTTTTTGTTTTTAAGGCAAACAAATTAGAAAATTCATCCAGAAAGTTTGACTCAACCAATTCTTTATTCTCTTCCCGGAAAGGATAAGTCAGGTAAAGCTGCTTTTCCCATGAACATAACGATTGGTAAAACTGATATCTTTCTTCTGTTTGGTGATTAAGTTCGCTTCTGGCATAAGATCCCGAATAAAATATTTCAGGAGTATATCTTGTCGGTAAATCGCCGTCGCAAAGACCTGAAACAAATAAATAATCAAACTTCAAACCTCTAATTTCATTTAATGTTGTAACCTGAACACCATAACCCGGTTTTTCTTTGATATTAAACCTTGACGAAACTACGGCAGTTCTGATATTATTTAATAAAAACGAAAGAGAAAATTTTTTATTTTTTCCATATTCAATTTCAAATAACTCAAATATTTCTTCAATTAAATCAAAAAAAATAGTAACAGCTTTGATATTCTCTTCGGTCGAGTCGCCTTTATTGTTAATAATAGCGGCAGGGAGATTTAGAGAATATTTTAAGTTTGTAAGGTTCGTAATAAACCCTTTTAATGTTAAAGGTTTGGAAAACGGTAATAGAATTTTATGAAGCTTTTTTATATCCTCTGCTGCTCTTTCAAAAGAAAATTTATCCGATATTGAAAAGATCTCTTCATCATTATCCGAATCCTGAATTCTATTTATTGCATCGTAAATTGAATTTATCCAGTTATCAAATCCGGAAATTATTTTCAAATTAACGGAAGTGCTTAAAAGGTTGGATGTATCGATTTCCGGTATTCTTAAATATCCGCCGCTTAAAGCTCTGAATATATTTTTATAATAATAATCGTTTTCTATTATTTCCAGGAAATTGATTATCGAAATTACAGGTGATGATGAACTTAATTGAATACGGTCGGTTAAATTAAACGGTAAACCGTAAACGTTAAATATGTCTCTAATTATCGGCGAGTAATTGTGAATTAAATTAAATGCGACACATATTTTTTGCGGTTCAACATTTTTATTTACTATTAATTCCTTTATTTCCTTAGCAATTAACTCAATTTCCTTTTCCCTGCTTAATGCATTTATTTTCGTAATGGAATTTTCAAATGATTTTATTTTCACCTTTACTTTTGGCCTAAATAATTTTTCCCTTACTTCAACCTGAAATTTATTTTGCATAGCGGGTGAAAGGTCTTTTACCGGTTTAAATCCTTTTTTTACAAGCTTATCGTAACATTTATCAAGATGGGAAAACAACAAAGGATTGTAGGAATAATAATCAAATGAAATGTATAAACTGCTGTTCTTAATTTCTGCAACTGAATTTATTATATCTATTTCGGGAGATGTAAATTCGTCAAATCCGTTTATTATAATTAATTTTAAATCCGGATAAAGCTCTAAAAAATTTTTTTCGAAGATGGTTCCCTCTAGTTGAATAAGTTCATTATATATATCCCCGGTCTCCATTACTTTTAATTTTTTACATTTCTCCAAATAAATTTTATATATAGCTGCAATATCTTCCGCCTTGGATTTTTCCGATCCGGTTAACGATCCGGCTTCAGTATTCAAATCAGCCGGAGATATTCCGTGTTTTTTATATTCGGAAATTACATTACGAATCCTTTCCAAGGTTCCGTGAGGAATTTCGTTCTTATAATTGGAAAAATATCTTAGCTCAGCTTCCTGAAAACTTTGTCTCAATAAGATTGAAGATGCAGCTTCACTTAGTACTTTATTAGGCTTTATGTTATTTTGAAATAATAAGCCGGAAGCAAGAGTACCGATTGTTTCCAGATTTATTTTTGATGATGCTTTTTTAGCGGTAAAAGAAATAATTTCTTTTTTTAGCGACCTGATTTTTCTATTTGTAGGGACTATCAGTAAAAATTCATTCAGCAGACCTGATTTTATCTTTTCGTCTATTAAGAAATCCAAATTAATTGATGTAATATTACCTTTGGTCAGAATCATTTTGCTTTATTCTTTTCCATCATTAAATCTCTATATGATTTTCTTATTTCATTGTATTTGTTTAAATCCAAAAGTCCGATAATTGTTTTAAATCTTTTTTTAGCATCAGCTTTACCTTTAACGACAAGCGTTTCCAATTCAAGGAATGTCCCGAGACCTTTTACTTCATCCAGGTGAATTCTGGTGTTATCATACATGAATAATTTTCTTTCTTTTTCCACGATTGTTTCAATTAAGAAAAGATCCTTAAAAAATTTTTCAGGATTACCTGCAGAAAAATGAAGTACTTCATAATTGGAAAACCTGTCTTTCTCCTTTTCATTTCTCAGATATTTAATAATACTTTGATTGCCGTTTTCAATTCTTAATTTTAGCAAACCGTATCCTGTTTTATAATAAACATCTTTTTGAATAAGCGTTTTTACAAATTTTGCCTTAATATTTTTTAAATTTTTCTTTAATTCTCTATGTGATGCCAATTTTACTTTTAATTCGAGATTATAGGGCATATATCCTCTTTTGGTTGGCTTAATAATAAATCCGATTCAATAAATAGATATGAAGGTTTAATTAATTCCGTAACTTATTTTTACTGCTTTAAAGCTTTTTTGTAAACTTGCAAAACTTCTTTCCCTTTCCTGGTCTTAACTGAATTAATTTGCCTTGAAAAAAATTCGAGCTTAACGTGGTTTTTCGCTTGTTCATAAAAAGCACTATAATCTATATTAAAAGGCGGACCGCCTTCCCTACCGTCAACCGGAAACAAAATAGCAATCAATCTTCCTCCCGGCTTAATAAAGGAACAAATTTTTGCCAGGTATTCTTCGCGGCGTTCAGGATTTATTGCACAGTATGTAGTGTATTCATAAACTACATCGAAATTTTCCGTAAATTCCTCACCCAAAGTAAATAAATTATCGGCCGTAAATTTAACATTTACATTTTCCTTCTCAGCTGATTCTTTAGCTTTGGAAACGGCATACTTCGAAAAATCAACAGCTGTAACATCAAAACCGGATTTTGCTGCAAATATGGCATCATGCCCGTATCCGCATCCGGTAACCAGCAATTTACAAGGCTGTATGAATTCTTGCTTATTTATTATATCTACCCAGACAGGGTTGGGTTTTTTTAAATCCCAGCCGGTTGTTTTGTTAATGTACAATTCATCCCAGTAGGTCGGTGTATCTAATATAGAAAACATAAATCACTTGATAATTTATAATCTTGGAATTATCTTAATAACAATCATTTCGAATATAAAAAAGATTATGAAATCTTTACTTTTAACAACAATATTACTAATTAGTTTTTTAAATGTAAATGCGCAGGGAATCGGGGAAATTGTTCCTCCCAAACCCCCGGAGAAATTTCCAAACAATGCATTAGGTGTTGATGTAATGTTCAGTGAAGGCGGATTCGGATTAGGAGGATTCTACAGACGCCAGCTTTCCGAAACGCTAACTGCATTTACGGATGTTTCATTTTCGGAAGCAACGGATCCCAGAGAATTTACATACGTCGACTATTTTGGAAACACATATACCGCCGGAAAAATAAACAGAGCATTTTTAATTCCTTTAAATTTTGGACTTCAGTACAGATTGTTTGAAAACGTACTGACTGATAATCTCAGGCCGTACATCAATTTAGGTGTGGGACCTTCTATAGTAATGACAACACCTTACGGCAAAAATATAGAATACTTCAGCTCTTTTAAATATGCTCACGCAAATTATGCATTAGGGGGTTATATCGGGTTTGGAGCAAACTTCGGAATAGACAAATCAAATTTAATAGGCATCAATTTAAGATATTACGTTATTCACCTTTTCAACAACGGTGTTGAAATTCTTAAAGGAAGAAGTGAAAAAGATTTAGGGGGATTTTTCCTTACTTTAAATTTAGGCACAATGTATTGATTACTTCAATTCCTTTATTCAGCGGTTTCAAACAAGATGCATTTAAATTCCTCGGTCAGCTGGAGAAAGATAAAAATAACAATGTTGAGTGGTTTTCTGAAAATAGAGCCCGTTATCAGGAAAATATTGTAGACCCCGCAAAATCATTCGTAGCGGCAATAAGTCAATTCTTTAATCACTTAAATCCGGCAATAAGAACAGAACCGAAGTTTAATAAAACTCTCATGCGTATAAACAAAGAAATGAGATTTTCCAAAGGCGTACCGTACAAATCATTTTTCTTAATTCACTTCGGCAGATTCAAAATTGACAGCGAGTTTTATGTTTATCTTTACAAAGAAGGTATTCAATACGGCCTTTTCTTAAACAATTCGGATGGAAATGATTTATTCCTAAATAATAATTTGACTAAATACCGCAAAGAAATTATTAATGTCTGTAAAGTTTTCAAGATCAATAATAAATTCACTTTTTATGAGTTGCAAAAAACTCCCGAGCTTATAATTGCCTGTTTTAATGCAGCAAAAAGTTTTGATGTTTTATCAGGTATGAAATATATTCTTCTTGAAAAAGAAATTAAATTAAAAAATAAATTAATATACTCCCCGGATTTTTTAACCGAATCAATCAAAACATTTTCCAATTTATACCCCTTGTACTGCTTTGCAATTTCGCCAAATCCTTTAAAATTGATCGATGATTTTGAAGAGAGAATGGGTGTAGCTGTTTAACTGTCCTAAGTTAAATTAACAAAATGAAAATATTTTAATATTTTATCTAAAATTTTTCGTTAATTAATTGTAGTAAATAAATTTAATAATCAATAAATTATAACCGATTATGATTATATATTTTTTACTATTAATAATTTTATCAAATATTATTATGGCTCAGGATATTGATTTTGCAAACAACATTTATTATAACTATCAAAATTATAAAGAACAGACACTACAGAATAGAAGAATCAAGCACAAAGATATTTCAGTTTTAATTGATCGTTTAAAAAATAATCCGAAATTTGAAGTTACTATTGCAGGCACTTCGGCGGAAAAGCGTTCGATATACTTAATCAAAACAGGTACAGGACAAACCAAGATATTTTTATGGTCTCAAATGCACGGTGATGAATCTACAGCAACCATGGCAATATTCGATATATTTAATTTTTTATCCGCTAATGATTTTCTAAATGACTTTAAAAATAATCTGCTAAACAGTGTTACATTGTATTTTATGCCGATGGTAAACCCGGACGGTGCTGAAGTTTATCAAAGACGCAATAACTTTGATATAGATATTAATAGGGATGCAATTTCTCAACAGACTCCCGAGGGAAAAGTTTTAAGGGAAATGTTTGAGAGATTAAAAGCAGATTTTGGATTTAATCTGCACGATCAAAATACACATTACAGCGCTGGGCATAGTTTCAAGTCCGCAGCATTGTCGTTTCTTGCACCGGCAGAGAATTACGATAAAACATTTAGTACCGTAAGATCTGATGCAATGAAAGTAATTGGACAACTATACGGCATTCTTTCATCTTTTATACCGGGACATGTTGCCAAATATTCCGATGATTTTGAACCCCGCGCCTTCGGCGATAATTTTCAAAAATGGGGAATGAGTACAATCCTAATTGAGTCGGGCGGCTGGACAGATGATACGGAAAAACAATTTATACGGAAGTTAAATTTTGTCGCTCTTCTTTGTGCATTTAAAAGCATTTCGGAAAAAAGCTTTAAGAACGAATCGCTGGAGATTTATAATATAATACCGTTTAATGAAGAAGACTTAATGGATCTAATTATCAGAAATGTTAAATACATTAAAAATGGATCTGAATATTCATTTGACCTTGGAATTAATCGTTCTGAAGTGAATATCAACGGCTCGAATGATTTTTATTTTAAATCTGCCATTGAAGACTTAGGCGATCTCTCAGTGTTTTTCGGATATGAAGATTATAATTTTGAAGGAATGGAAATTTTGCCCGGCAAAACCTATCCTTTTAAATTCAATTCTTTTGATGAATTACAAAAATTTAATTTAAATGATCTGTACAAAGAAGGCTACACAAATGTAATATTAAATTCTCTAAACAATAATGACGGCTATAGTCCACTTGCTGTTAACATTATTAAGAATAAAGATTATAAGGATGTAAATGATATTAAAGTAGGAGCGGTACCCAACTTTGTACTTAGGAAAAACGGAGAAGTAAAATATGTTATAATAAATGGTTTTATTTATAATTTGGCAAATTCTATTGGAGAAATAAAGAACGCATTAATCCTGCATTGAAAATTAAATCCATTTAAAATATATATTGCAAAAGATATATTGATTTGTTCACTTATCTGATAAAGATAATTTCTATTAAAATTTTAATATGAAACTTTTAATAATAATAACAGATTTTTTTAATATAGGATAAAGCAAATATTTAGGATGAAAGAAGGTGTGATATGTTTAATATAAAAAATATTTTATTGCCCACGGACTTCAGCAATTTATCGTTAACTGCAGCTTCTTATGCAATTGATATAGCTTCTCAATACGGAGCTAAAATACACTTACTAAATGTAATAGAAAAAAAACCGCCAATTTTAGCGATTCATGCAATAGACCTTTCAGAAGAAAAAATCATGAAATCGATTGAAGATGCAGCCAAAGAATCGTTGAAAAAAGCACTGGACAAGATAAATAAAAGCAAGAATGTTGAAATAAATTCTATTCTTCTAAAAGGTAATGATTATGAGGAAATTGTAAATTATTCACAGAAGCAAAATATTGATGTAATTGTTATCGCTACGCACGGAAGAACAGGACTTCTGCATACTCTTGTCGGCAGTGTAGCTGAAAAAGTAATTCGTTATGCAAAATGCCCGGTATTAGTAATTACACCGACTGAAAAAGATAGATAATATAGATATTCATAACTTGATTGTAGGTCTATTATTTTATAAATTAATGGTTCGAATTTTCGAAAAGGAAGGTTGAACGATGGCACGAGTTAAGAATGTTGAGGTTTTTTGCCCGATTTGCAATGTAGTAAAAAAAATGGAATTAACAGGTCAGGTGTTGGGTGAAGGAAACGAAAATAAATATTGGGCTAAATGTAAAAAATGCAAGCAGACTATGGTAATAAATATCGAAGAAGATGTAAAAGAAAACAAGGTGTCTTTAGAAGGAATTGAAAACGAAGACTGTACGGTATATGCACCGACAAAATCATTTGAAATCGGAGAATCTATTTATCATAAAAATTGGGACGATTTTGGAAAGGTGGTTTCAAAAGAAGTATTGTCTAACGGTCAAAGTTCAATTGCAGTTGAGTTTCAAAAATCCGGTTTAAAAAAACTAATTGAATCATTAACATTATAAAAGCCAAAAAGAGAGGTGAGATAATTTGGTAGGTATTACTGTAGGTGAAAACGAATCAATTGATAAAGCTCTTAGAAGATTTAAAAAGAAATATGAAAGGTCCGGTATTCTAAAAGAATATAAGAAAAGAACTTTTTTTGTTAAGCCTTCTATAAAGAAACGTATGGAAAAGTTAAAAGCAGCCAGACGTGCACACCGAATTGATTTTATGGAGTAAGTTTTGCCCCTTTTTTAGGGGCTTTTTTATTTCAAAGCAGCTCTCGGTTCCACAATCACAGATTCTTTTTTAGTCAAATAATGCTTATCGAAATGTTTAACAATATTATCGAAAGCTTCATCCACAGAATTGCAAAAAGTAAAATTATTCAGGTCCGATCTGTTTATAACTCCATTTTCAATTAAACCGTCAAAATTAATTATATTTCTCCAATATTTTTCATCATAGACAACTAACAACAGCTTCTTCTTTATTTTACCTGTCTGTACCAATGTTAAAATTTCGAAAAATTCATCCATTGTCCCGAATCCGCCCGGAAATACTATCAAACACTTGGCTAAATAAGCAAACCAGAATTTTCTCATGAAGAAATAATGAAATTCAAAGCTTAATTCGGGAGAAACATATTTATTTACAAATTGTTCAAACGGTATGCTGATATTTAGCCCGATTGAATACCCACCTGCTTTGTTTGCTCCCCTATTTGCGGCTTCCATAATGCCCGGTCCTCCCCCAGTACAAATTATAAACCTGTTTGCAAAGGTTTCCAGATTCATTGACCATTCTGTCAGTCTTCTTGAAAGTTCTACAGCATCTTCATAATACCTGGACATACGAACCATATGCTGTGCTTTGCGTAATTCCTCCGCAAGTTTCGGTGTTGATTTGGGATTAATTGTTTTAAATTTATTTAATGCTGCCAGAGCTTCTTTCCTGGATTTTAATCTTGCCGATCCGAAGAAAACAATGGTATCAATAATTTTATGTTTTTTAAATTCCTTTTGAGGTTCAAGAAATTCCGAGAGGATTCTTAATATTCGCGCATCGGAAGAATTCAGAAATTCCAAATTCTCATAAGCTTTTAGGACAGTTCTTTTTTTAGCCATTTACATTCCGCATAAATTATACAATAAACTTTTAATTGAACGGTTTCCTTATGGTATAATGGAAGCCTTTTATTTCAATATGAAAATTTTATATTTGAAACGTTATGTTTTAAAATTTTTACAATTGATAAAATTTTCAAAAACTGCTTTTCATTGGATTTAAAAATAAGCAACTTAAAATAGATTACAAATTTTTTACTTCTTAAATATTCCCGGCATATGACTAAAAAAATATTATTGATTTTCTTACTATTAATTTTTCAAATCTCTGCTTCTACCAAAGATGATATTAAGGAAAAGATTACCGATGTACTTAATAAATTACCGTCAAGTACTACAACGGCAATTTTAATTTATGACCCATTAACCCAGGATACGATATTCCATAATAATCATACATTATCCATGGTTCCGGCATCCAACACAAAACTTTTTACAACTGCAACTGCTCTATCTATTATGGGAGGTAATTATCAGCTGACGACAAAAATACTTAGTGATGACAAGGATATTAAGGACGGAATAATTAATGGAAATTTATATATAAAAGGATTTGGAAATTCAGTTTTTACAACTGACGACCTTATTGAAATGGTAAGATCTTTAAAAAAAATGGGAATTAAAAAAATTACCGGATATATTATTGGTGATGATTCTTATTTTGATGAACTTTATACGCGTGCCGATTGGATAAATGATGAAGCTCCTAATATTAAACTTCCCCCTATTTCCGCCCTGGTTATTGATAGAAATAGAATAATAGAACACAGAACAATTAGATACAGGCGAAGAGGGCATTTTAGGAGAAGAGTAGTTACATATCGAAAATTCATCGATAATCCTCCTTTATACATAGCCAAACTTCTAAGAGAAAAATTGATAAAGGAAGGAATTAAAGTTTTAAAAGGAGCCAAAAAAGGAATAACGCCTCCGGGCGCCGAGACACTAACCGAATCTAAAATTCTGTTGAAAGACTTGGTTCAAAGAATTAATAAACACAGCGATAATTTTTTGGCAGAATGTTTATTTAAAACATTAGGTGCTGTTGCAACAGGTGAACAAGGGAATTCATTTTACTCAACCCAAACTATTGTAAAATTTCTTAAAGATAACGGAATTTATGCAAACGGCACTGTTGTAGTTGACGGTTCGGGTATTTCGAGATTTGATTTAGTCACCGTAGGTGCAATAGTCGGCTTACTGCAGAAAATGTATTTCGACACTACAAACTTTGAGGATTTTTATAATTCTCTTAGTATAGCCGGAGTTGACGGTACTTTAAGAGACCGGATGATAGGAAGTTCTGCGGAAAATGACTTTCACGGTAAAACCGGAACTCTGAACGGCGTTTCTTCATTATCGGGTTATTTGAAAACTACTAAAGGTGAAGATTTGATCGTTAGTATAATTTTCGATTTTAAAAACGGCAGGACTTCAATGTATCGGGGAGCAGAAAACAAGATTGTCGAAATTCTTACAAACTGGTAATTAAAGCCTCGAATTTAATTACAGTTCGAGGCTTTCAAATAGAATCCAAAATTTTATTTGGTTTTTTGTTGTGTACCAGGTTGACTCTGTGTATTCGTATTTACAGGATTCTGCTGCGGTAAACTAGGTGTTTGCGGAATCTGCTGCCTGGATGATTGCTGAATTATACTTTCTTTTTGATTAGCTGCAGACTGACCCGGCAAAAAGAATAAGTTAATAACAATAGCTAAAACAGCAAGACTACCGCCTAACCACCATGTAGCTCTACTTAAAAAATCTGCAGTTCGTCTCGATCCGAACATAGTGCTCATACCGCCTCCGGCACCGCCGAAAGTTCCGGAAAGGCCTTCTCCTTTACTTGCCTGCATTAATACGACAATCATCAATACTACTGAAATAACAGCTGAAAGACTAATTAATAATGTATACATATCGTTCTCCTTAATAAGGTAGCGGGGGAGGGATTCGAACCCCCGACACGTGGATTATGATTCCACTGCTCTGACCTACTGAGCTACCCCGCCTCATTTTAATTTTAGCTTGTAAATATAGAAACATTTGTTTTTAATTTCAAAAACTTCATCACTTAGACGATGAAATACAGAAAAAATTTAAAAGTCAAGGAAAATTTAAAAAACCGGATTTTATAACTTCCTACTGCTTAACATTTTAAGTTGAATTAAAATACGATTCTTCAATTCAAATAATTTCGAATTTTACCTTTTGTTAATAATCTGAAGGTTAGAAATAATCTGCGATAAACTAAGCAATTTTATTTTGCTCCAATGCCAGCCATAATTCATCTAATAACTCCTTAATTCCACGCATTGTAGCCGAAGAAAACGGAATTAAAGAATGTTTAACATTCTTTATTTTCTTCCTCATTATTTTTTTTAATTCGATATCTTCAATAAGATCAGTTTTAGAAATACCGACAATTTTTGGTTTTTTTACAAGTTCGGTACTAAAACTTTCCAGTTCATTTAATAATGTATCGTAATCTTTTTGAATATTTGCAGAAGTAACCTCGATTAAAAAAAAGAGTATTTTTGTTCGTTCGATATGCCGTAAAAATTTTAGGCCTAATCCTTTTCCTTCATGCGCCCCTTCAATAATTCCCGGAATATCGGCAACAGTAAAACTTTTATAATCTTTATATTGAACTATCCCCAGGTTCGGTTCCAGAGTTGTAAAAGGATAATCTGCAATTTTAGGTTTTGCCGCTGAAATTTTTGATATAAGAGTGGATTTACCGGAATTTGGAAATCCTACCAGACCTATATCGGCAATAAGCTTAAGCTCTAAAATTATTTTTTTTTCTTCTCCGCTTTTGCCTCCTTCTGCATATCTTGGCGCTTGATTTGTAGGTGTTGCAAAATTGCTATTACCCTTACCGCCTTTTCCTCCTTTAGCTATTATTATTCTTTTGCAATCGACATCCAGATCACATAAAATTTTAGAATTTTGGTGAACTTTTACTAACGTTCCGACAGGTACTTTAATAATAACATCTTCACCGTTTCTACCGTCTTTTAAGGAATTTCCGCCGGGTTTGCCGTCCTGAGCTTTATATTTTTTTTTGTATTTAAAATCTAATAGTGTGTTTAAATTATGATGAGCTTCAATTATTATGTTTCCGCCATTTCCGCCGTTGCCCCCCGAAGGACCGCCTTTAGGTACATATTTTTCCCTTCTAAAGGTTACTGCACCGTCTCCTCCATTGCCGGCTTTAACTTCAATTTCTGCAAAATCAATGAACATCCTAATCCTGACTAAAGTAATTTGAGACCGAGTTAGTCAGAACAATGGCATCTCTGGAATAAGGATTTACTCGATAGGTTAGAAAAACACTCTTTAGAATTTCGGTTGCTTCTTCATAGTTGTCACATTCGGTAATTCTTTCCATTGTATTAGCAAAGTCTTCCCTGTCGTCATTAAATACCGTACCAACAACTTTTTCAATTTCTTTATCGCTTATAAATTCAAAAAAATCTTTTTGCCTTTTTTTGATTTTTTTTATCGATTTTGATATCCCGGTTTTATCTTCATGTAATTTTTCTGTTTTTATTCCTAAATCATCCTCTTCTTTTTTTTCAGATTCTTCATCCAAAATTTCGTTAAAACTTTTTTCGTCCAATAATTCATCATTTATATTGATATCCAAAGAAGAGAGATTTGCATTTATTTCTTCTTCATTTATCGCTTCTTCATTTTTTTCTTCAACAATATTTTCCTTATCAACCGAATCATTAAAATCTTTTAGAAGATTGCGGGTTTCATCTTCAAAATCGTACAAATCTTCCAGAACTTCCTTCTTGTCTGTATCAAGTTTTGTTTCTTTTTTATCAGCAATAATATCTTCAAGATTTTCAGATTTTGAGCCCAGCTCTTTTTCATACATATCTAAAAGATCTTCATCTATTTCAAATGTTGTTTCTTCATTATCATCAGGCAATTCAATTTTTTGATCACTTTCCAAGTCAACCGTTTCTTCAATATCCTCTATGTGAGAAACTTCATTCTGAAATTCTTCCGAACTAACTTCATTAGGTTCTTCTTCACTTTCCATTTCAATTTCTTGATCGGTTACCTCCTGTAGTTCCAATTGCGGCTTTTCCTCCGTGACCACTTCAACTTCGGTTTCCTCCAATGAAGGCGTTTCTTCCAAATCAACCGTTTCTTCTTCGAATAAAGTCTGCTGTCCTTCCTCCGGCACAAAAGCAAACAATGCTTTACTAATCTCGGAAATATCTATCCTTTGTTTGGCATCAGCCGGGAATTTACGCCTAAGTTTAAAAAGATAATCCAACTGATTTTTTTCCTTAAGATAATATTCTAGAGTATTAGGTGAAATTCTGGTCTTATGCCCGGAACCCAGATTGGAAAATTCAGCTATTGAAACTAAAGCATTTTCAATAAGCTTCTGAGCTTGTGTTTCAAAAAGTTCTTTATCTATTTTATTTAAGATAAGTTCAAATTCGGTCAGGCTTAAAACTACTATTTTTCTTTTTTGAAGATATGAATTATAGATATTTTTTATGTAATCATAATAATAGACATAATTTAGAATCAAGTTGATTTCATCCGTTGATTTACTGCCGTCTTCATTAAAAACAATTTTAGTCAATGCCCAATTTGGCCTAATCAGGTAATTAATATTAAATGAAACCGCCTGGATAACTAGCTTTTTAATATCTTCATACGAAATCTTTTTGTTTTTCTTAACTTCTTGTGCAATTAAGTTAAAATATTTCGCTACTTCCGGCCCAGAATAATCAAATACCGACTGCTGCAATAATTTCTTTCTGTCTTCATTTATTAAAAAATCCAATTCAGCGGAAATATACTGAACAACTGCGGGATGTAAACCGCTGTTCAATATTTTTTCAAATGTAATAAATGAGCCTAAACTTTTAATCT
>JBJKQE010000031.1:0-32590 GCA_046705645.1 Ignavibacteriaceae bacterium
CCTATTGCCATCGTGTACCCATTACGAATCGCTTTTTTAATTATGCTCATAAAAACATTTAAGGGTACATTATAATAATCTTTACTGTGCCACCAGTTATCCGAAACCGGGTATTCAGCTTTTTGCCAATATGGAAACTGCATTAAAGACATGAAGTCAACATAATCGTCAAGATTTAAATCAACTACCTTTGCAAGATATTCCTTTGGTGTGTATTCTTGGCCATCTACCGTTACTTTTGCAGGAGGAATACCCATATAATGATTCAGAATATCTTTAATAGTATTAACCACATCCTCTTCGTTCCATGAGTTTGAAGCTTTTACGCTATTAAGATAATCCCGCATTTCTTCGTACATTTTTCTATGGTCATAAAATATTTGGCCGGGTTGTAATCCTGTAAAATCTTTTTCAGGAACAATTCCATATTTTTTCCAAATTCTTGGAACTGCATTAGCTTCCGAGCCTTCACCAAAAGCCGAATTACCTCTCTCTTCGACAAAGCGTTTTGCTTTTTCTACATATTCCCAGTAATCGGTGTACATTTCAGAAAGCTTCAATTTCTTTTTATGAATCCTATAGATTTCCGATTCAAAGAAAGAGGTAGTTGAAAAATCCCAGCACGTTCCCGTCCAGCCCTGGGAGACCGGAGGATTGAACCAGTACTTTTTAAATTCGTTTACGGATTTGGGAATTTCAACACCGGTAAGATCTACTTTAAATACTTCCCTTTCGCTTTTGGGTTTTGCAATAAACTCATCGGCACTTTTTTGAATCTTTTTAAAAAATTCATTCTTCGGTGTAACAAATTCACCTTTGTTAAGGCGTTCTTCCTGCGCAAAAAGAATACTGCCAGGAAGAAGAACGGATAAAACCAGCAAAGTTGATAGATATGATTTCATCAATATTCCTTATTAGTTTATCATGACTATTTTTAGTCTATGTCCTTAATCAAACTTAAAAATATTTTTTTAGAAAGTTAAGCAGAAATCAAATTTATAATTGAAATGAATTACCTCGCCTCAAGCGGCGAGGTATCTTAATTGATGATTTAATCAAACGCCGCAAGCGGCGGGGAATTTTACCCTAATGCTCTCGTCCGCCGAAGTCCAGCGGACGAAGGCGGATTAAACTTAAAAAATTTTCTTTTAACATGCTCATTGTTTTAAAACATCCCGATTAAAATAAATTTCGAAAACTAAATTTATCATTATAAAAAGTTTGATATTTAAAAGAATCTGTTCTATATTTATTATAACAATTATAGCAGCGATGCGCATGATTATTAAAATAGACTTTGAATCCGAAATACCGATTTATTCACAAATTAAAAATCAAATTGTTGATGGAATAGCCTCCGGCAACTTAACGGAAGGCGAATCATTACCTTCTGTGCGTCAATTCGCAAAAGATATCGGGGTAAATATGCATACGGTTAATAAAGCATATTTATTATTAAAAAACAATGGATTTGTTGCTATTCACAAAAGGAAAGGTGTAATTGTAAATCCGCTTGATCTAATCCGTGATACCGAATTTATAAAAAAAGTACCGGACATTATAAAACCAATAATTGCAGAAGCATATTGCAGAGGAATATCCGAAGACGAATTTATAAGCAAATGTAAAAAAATTTATTTGGCATTCAATAAGGGGTAGCGAAAATGACATCTCAAATTAATTTATTCTGGTTTCCGTATATAACAGCAATAGTTATTGCTTTTACAGGCTTTGTTACTCCTTCTCTTTTAAAAGAATATATTTTATTCGGCTCGCGTCTCCCGAATGAAATAACTAATCATCCGGAAGTTAATCTTCTTAAAAAAAATTATAAGCAAATTTTCTTAACCATTTTCGTCCCATTTCTCATAGTATTTGGTTTGTTTTTGTATAACTTCCCGGACAACAAATGCTTTACTTACGGCGTTATCACTGAAATTATTTTATATCTATTTATATACTTAACATACAACCGGAAGGCCAAAGAGTTAAAGAAAGAATTGCTGAACCGGGAGAACATCCGGCCTCAAAAAGGAGTAGTTGTTGTTGATACAGCTCTCCGGCAGGAAAAATTCTTAATCTCAATCTGGTGGTTTCTGCCTTCAATGCTTATAATTATTTCGAACATTCTAATATTGCTTTTATATTATAACCAAATACCAAGTAAGATAGCTGTGCATTTTAATTTTCAAGGAACAGCAAACCAGTTTATAGATAAATCTTATTTTCATGTACTCTTATTACCGTTGACTTCAATCTTTTTATTTTGTGTTTTTATGGTAATTTACATTTCAATAAAAAAATCCAAGCAGGAGTTAGATGCGAACAGGCCAGAAACATCTAGATTAAAAGATATGCATTTCAGGCTTATCTGGTCGGACTTTGCAATTATATCTTGTACCCTTTTAGTAACATTGATGCTTTTTACTTCATTATATGCAAGCAAGCTGCTTATTCTTTCACCTAATACTTTTGAAATTTTTAATATGGGAACAATGTTATTGTTCATATTAAGTTCCGTTATTTTAACTATAAAAACCGGGCAGTCAGGCAGTAAATTAAAAATAAGGATTAATGAAGCCGAAACAGGCTTGAATAATGTTGACGATGATTCATACTGGAAACTAGGGCTGATATATTACAATCCTCATGATCCTTCAATTTTTGTTCAAAAAAGATACGGCATTGGGTGGACTGTGAATTTCGGCCGCCCTGCTGTAATGACAATTGCAATAGCTTTAACTATTTTTATTATAATATCGCATATTATCTCCAAGAAATAATTCGGGGAGAAATATTTTTTAATTTTCTCAGCAATTATATTGTCCGTTTTAATATGTAAGATATTCTTGCATGAAAAAGGTTGGCTTGACTTATAATATTCATATCCATTATCGGGAGAACTAACAATGAAAAAATTCTTTAATTACTTAATTCTATTTTTAGTCGTAATTTCATTACAGACATTTGCTCAGAATAATAAAGGGGAAAGCAATAACATAACCGGTACCTGGCTTGGAAAGCTTAAATTTTCCGGAATAGAACTTAGAGTTGTATTTAACATAAAAAGAAACGATGATGAAATTTTAACAGCTACTATGCAGAGCCCGGATCAAACACCTAAATTGATACCGGTTGATACCGTAATTTACAACAACGGAAATATAAAGCTGGAAGTAAAAGCTGTCCATGGATACTTTGAAGGCGCTTTTAACGCCGACAGCTTAACTTTTACGGGCAGGTGGAACCAGTTCGGCAATTTTCTCCCGTTAGTATTAAAAAAGGTTGATAAAGTTGAAGTATTTAAACGACCGCAGGAACCAAAGCCTCCTTTCCCTTACAAGGCTGAAGATGTTTCTTTTGAGAATAAATCTGCCGGTATTACTCTTTCCGGAACTTTAACAATGCCTAAAACAGGTAAACCATTTCCTGCCGTCCTTTTAATAACAGGTTCCGGCAAACAAAATAGAGATGAAGAAATTTTTAATCATAAACCTTTTCTTGTTATAGCTGATTATTTAACCAGAAGAGGAATTGCAGTTTTAAGAGTAGATGACCGCGGCGCGGGTAAATCAACCGGTGATTTCTCAACTGCAACTTCACAAGATTTTGCAGGCGATGCTTTGGCAGGAGTTGAGTTTTTAAAATCAAACAAAAGCATTAATCCGAAAGAGATCGGGTTAATCGGGCATAGTGAGGGCGGAATGATCGCTCCAATGGTGGCTGTTAAATCAAGTGATGTGGCTTTTATAGTTTTATTAGCCGGTCCGGGTCTTTCCGGCGATCAAATTTTATTAAAACAGACCGCAACGATAGACAAGCTCGAAGGAGCACCTGATAGCATAATAGAAAAAGATACATCCTTCAAATCAAAATTACTCAACGTTATTAAAAAAGACACGGGACAAAAACAAATTGATTATAATTTTGAGATAATTGTTACTGATTATTATAATACCCTCAGCGAAAGAGAAAAAACAGAAGCAGGGAGTTCAGATAACTTACTTCGCACTTTAATGATTTATACAACTCCCTGGTGGAAATTTTTTATTAGATATAATCCCGTACCGACTCTTGAGAAAGTTAAATGCCCTGTTCTGGCATTGGATGGTTCAAAAGATGTTCAGGTTCCACCCGAGGAAGATCTTGCAGCAATAAAATCTGCATTGGAAAAAGGAGGAAATAAAAACTTTGAGATTCATGAAATCCCGGGATTAAATCATTTATTTCAAGATGCTAAAACAGGCGCTCCTAGCGAATATAGCCAAATTGAAGAAACATTCTCTCCCAAAGCTTTAAAGTTGATTGGTGATTGGATATTAAAAATAACTGTAACTACTAAATAAGAATGAGAAGATAAATTTTAAAAGCTATGATATTCCAAATTTGCTGTTTTAAAAGTGCTTTGTAAAATTTAGTTGAATTTATTAAACAAAATATATAAATAATTGTTTCGTTATGTTCTTACTGCAATAATATTTTATAAGTCTAAGAATGTACAAGTTATGTTAAATAAAGAATTCAAATTTTCAACTCAATGGAGAGTTTCTGATATAATTGAAAAGATAGAAAGTGTTACGAACAGTAAATCTTTAACGGGGAAAAAGAAAAGATATCCATATTATTATTTCGGTGAATATAATAATTCCGGTTTTAGCTTTATAAAACGTGATTTTCACCCTCTTGGTGCTAACCTTTTTAGTTCCAAATTTATTGAACATGAAAAAGAAACAGATATAGTCGTTTCAATTAAAGCAGGTTTCGTAACCTTTATCCAATATATATTTTTTGTAGGGCTAATATCTGTAATTTTATTTGAATATAATATTAAGTTTGATTTAATAAAATTAATAACCTTGGCAATTTTATACCTAATTCCGACATTAACTGTGTATATAATTTTTTTATCCGATGTCAAAAAGGCTAAATTGTTTTTAGCAGAATTTTTTGAAATTGATGATATCTCGATGTTTAGAGAAATTAATAGTATTCCACCTAAGCTGAATTGAACTTTAACTTACGTGATGTTAATTCTTATTTCAGACTTAAACTCGTTGAACTTACACTTGAATACGAACTTACACTCCGCCAGTTCAAGATTAAATCATATTAATTTCTTTTTTATACGAGCAATAATATTCTTAGTAGATGAAAGTATTGCCTGTGGTAATATATCACACGTCACTTAAGTTTATATACTTGGTGCAGTTAACATTTTATTTAATACATACTAATTACTTTTAATTCATTAAAAAATAACCAAATAGAGCCTCCTGCATGCAGAGCTGGAAAGAGAATAATTAGTATGAAGTTTGCGCATCTCTCCGATATTCATTTTACAACTTTTTTTAAGAATTCAAATCTTTACGAATTTGAAAAATTATTACAATACTGTAACACTAAGAAAATTGATCATCTTATAATTACCGGCGATCTCGTTGAGAATCCCGATCCTTATGACTTTGAGCTATTAAGAAAAGTACTTAAACAAACAGGCTTCTTAACATCCGATAGGCTGTCGCTTGTTATCGGCAACCATGATATTTTCGGAGGAGTATTAACCGTTCAGGACCTTTTTAACTTTACCAATCGCTGTGAAACAATCGATTACAGACTTAGAGTTAAAGAATTTTATGAATATTTCTCCGAATCATTTAAGGGCTGCAGCTATATATCTCCCGGAAATATTTTCCCTTATGCAAAAGTAATTGACGATGTTCTAATTACTGGCTTAAATTCGGTGGCAGAATATTCAAAAACAAAAAATTTATTTGCATCAAACGGCGAGATAAGCTCCTCACAGCTTAATGAATTAACATATATCTTTAATATGTTTGACAGCTGTAAGACCAAGTTAGTACTAATTCACCATCACTTTCAGGAAACAAAACCGCTCCAGGAAAGCCGGTTCAGCAGTGTATGGCAAATAATTGAAAAACAGACTATGAAACTTAGAACTAAAAGAAAGCTTATTGAATTGTTTAATAAATTTAAAGTGGATCTTGTACTTCACGGCCACTATCATAAAACTTCCGAGTATTACAGGAAAGGAATTAGATTCTTAAATGCCGGAGGAAGTTTTAAGAATGAACTTAAAAATCAGAATCAGATTAATCTCCTGGACATGGATTTCTCAGCATTAAAAATTGAGATACATAAAATACCGCAGCTTTTCTATTCGAATGTACTTACTCTAGGACAAATGAATTCTGTAATTATCTAAATGATATTCACATTTTCATTATTCAAGATTAGATTATAACTCACTTTACCGAAACCTTCGAGGTCACTGTTTTAGGCCTCGAAGGTTACCTAGCAGTGCAACAAAGTAACCTTCAGGTATTTGCGCAGGATAAATAATAAAATAATTAGACGGAAAAATTTAATAAGGGATTAATTTTTAGTGGTGCGGAAGTCAATAAAGAATATTTTATTTTTCATTTTGATTACCGTACAAAACTCTTTCAATTCGTTTGTCCGGAATAAGCCACATCAGTGCGACAAATACATATAAACTGCCGGCAATCCAGGGACTAACAAACGCAGAAGGAATTGCAGCGGCATAAATTAACGGGGATATCTTACCTTTTAAATCTTTGCCTATTGCTGCGGAAAGCAGAGAGTTTTTGCCCTGCTTTTTCAAAATTGTTTTCTGTAAAATCCAGTAAGAGATAGCAGCCATCAAAAGTACGGCACCATATACGGCAGTCGGCACAGGAGCAAAATGATTTTCACCCATCCAGCCGGTTACAAACGGAACAAGAGAAAGCCAAAAAAGCAAATGCAGGTTAGCCCATAACATAGGACCGCTTATTTCTTTTGCAGTATGAAGCATATGATGATGATTGTTCCAATAAATTCCCAGGTAAACAAAGCTTAATATGTAACTTAAAAATATTGGAAATAAGGGAGCCAGCGCATTAAAATCCTTTTCGCTGGGAATCTTTAATTCAAGCACCATAATGGTAATAATTATTGCAAGAACTCCGTCGCTGAATGCTTCAAGGCGATTCTTTCCCATAGCCTATCAATTTATTAATGTTTTTATCGATTTAAATAAGTACAGGTGTTAAATTGTGATAAAGATTTTAACGCTAATTCTTTATTGGGTTAAGTTAAATAATTTATTGATAATGTGCTTTATGTAATATTAAATAATATAACAATTAAAGAATGATATTTTTCAAAGATATAAAACTAACAAATATTTTAGCTACTAAAATTAGTCGAGTAAAATTTTTCAAACCTTTTCTCGAACTATTTTTTCCCTTAAAAGCTTAAATGAAGAAATGGAAAACTTAACTATTTTCGGCAAAGAAGTTATTGATGAAAAGTCAATTGCCCAGATAAAAAGATGTTATTCCGAAGAAGATATTGCAGTACTTACAGCAGACGCGCATTATGGCTACGGACACCCAATTGGCGGTGCCGTAGCTTACAGAAATAAAATATCTTTATCGGGTGTAGGTTTTGATATTGCATGCGGCAATAAAGCAGTAAGAACAAATATCAAAGCCGAAGATATAGAAGTGCCGAAAATTATGGATGAAATTTTCAGAAGAATTTCTTTCGGACTTGGCAGACCTAATAATGAACCGGTTGATCATCCTGTAATTGAAAAAATAAATAAAGCTGATTTCAAACCGCAAAGATCACTAATTCAGACGGCTAAATCTCAGTTGGGAACCGTAGGTTCCGGCAATCACTTTGTCGATTTGTTAAGCGACGAGGACGGATGGCTATGGATCGGTGTTCATTTCGGCTCAAGAGGATTTGGATTTAAAACCGCTATGGGATTTATTGCCTTATCTCAAGGTCTTTCATTCGGCGACAAAGCCAAAGAAGGAGCAATGGATGCACCTCCGATTTTATTTGATATAAATTCCGAAATCGGTCAGGCTTATCTTTCCGCTATGCATTTGGCAGGCGAGTATGCTTATGCCGGCAGAGATATGGTTGTAAATAAAGTGCTTGAAA
This sequence comes from Ignavibacteriaceae bacterium, assembly GCA_046705645.1. GTDB lineage: Bacteria > Bacteroidota > Ignavibacteria > Ignavibacteriales > Ignavibacteriaceae > FEN-1297. Next base: position 7,978 of record JBJKQE010000031.1, read on the forward strand.
TTCTTGGTGCAGAAACAAATTATGAGGTCCATAATCACCATAATTTTGCGTGGCTTGAAGAAAACTATGGAGAAAAGTACTGGGTAGTTAGAAAAGGCTGCACTCCCGCCTTCCCAGGGCAGAAAGGATTTGTCGGGGCAACTATGGGCGACACTTCGGTCATCATTGAAGGCGTAGAAAGTGAATTATCGAAGAAAGGATTATACTCTACCGTTCACGGTGCAGGCAGAATTATGTCGAGGAGAGCAGCGGCAGGAAAGCAAAAATGGCGTAGAAATAAGCACGGTGTAAAAATGCCGACAATTATTGCAAAAGGTTTGGTAGATTTTAACAAAGTTAAAGAAACCATGAAAAAGAAAAACATAGAGCTGAGAGGCGGCGGCGCTGATGAAGCGCCCGAGTGCTATAAGAAATTAAGCGATGTTTTAAAATACCAGGGAGAAACAATTAGAGTGCTTTATAACCTTCATCCGCTTGGTGTTGCAATGGCAGGTTCCGAAGTGTATGATCCGTATAAGGATTGATTGAATTTAATTATTACTTCGCAATATTTTCTATATCCCCCACTTCCAAAATTTTTTTCTTATAACCTTCATTAACAGAGTTTATCATTGCAAGCCCTATCTCTTTTAGAGAGCAGATGTGTTTGGGGAAGAATAATTTAATCACCGGCAATAAAAAGGATAAATATTTATAAAAGCTTAATGTGTTTTTTAGTCCTTTGGTTGGAGATATAATTGCCGGGCGGAAAGCGAAAGCCTGCCTAAATCCAAGATTCAAAATATAATTTTCGGTTCTGCCTTTTACTCTTGCCCACATTATTTTACCATTTTCAGTGCTGTCGGTTCCGGCGCCGGAAATGTAGCAGAAAGTCATATCGGGGTTAAGTTTTACAAGTACATCGGCCAGGGCTTTTGTAATATCGAATGTTATTTTTGTGTACTCATCTTCCTTTTTCCCGACGGACGTCGTACCGAGACAAAAGTAGCAGGCATTGTACCCTTTTAGCAGTTCAGTGATACCTGAAAAATCATAAAAGTTATTGTGAATAATTTCTTTTAACTTAGAATGTTGTACGCCGCCGAACCGTCTATTTATGACAAGCACTTCCTCAACTTCCGGATGGTTTAGGCATTCGTGCATTACGCCTTCCCCTACCATTCCCGTTGTGCCGGTTATAATTGCTTTAATTTTCATGGACTTAAATTAAAACGGAAAATATTTTAATCCAATTATTATTTTATAATTTCACCGCTTCGTGGTTTGAATTTATGCTGGATAATAAAATTTATAATAATATCACGCCTTCGGCGTTCATGTACGTTAAATTCTTAAAATATAGATAAAATTATTTATTCATTGCAAAGCTCGAAGGGTTGATATTATCATAACAAAACCCAAATAGAAAGGATCTATAATAAAAAAAGCCGCGCGGAAAGTAATTAATAATTGGGAGGTCAATAATTTGAATACTAACTTTCTCTCCACGCAGCTATAATAAACCTACACTTTATTTACGGAGAATTCAATTTATTTAATTATGCCCCTTATCTCTCCGTTAGGATAAGCTTTTGTATGAACCAATACGTATGCATCTCCGCTTTCTATCCATTTTTTAAGATTGGCAAGGTTTACATCTTTATTTGTGATCTTTCCTTTGGATAAGACACCGTTTACTTTTCCAGTAACTTTTCCTTTATAAAGCCAGACAGCTATCGGTCCGTCCTTGCCTGCTGCAGCATGATGTATATGAGCCATAATTACTTTATCGATATTGTGCACAACCAATTTATACCACAAAGTTTTGCCATCCTTACTAAACTTAAATGTGGCTTCTCCATATGCCTTGGTTTTTACCTGAGGAACTACTTGCTGTCCCGATAGTTTGGCTGAAAATTCATTTTTATTAGCCTTCTCCATTTTTGAAGAGCTGCTCTTTGAATGGCTTTGATAATTCAATCTGTTTCCAGGCTGCATACTGAAATTCGTGAATAATGCAGTAACTGCAAACGAAATTATCAAGATAAAAATACGCTTCATTGATCGCCTCCTATGCTTATTTTATTATTTATTAAATGTGTAATTTTGAAAGTACTAATCGGAAATCTTTTCTTTTGTGATAAGGACGATAAATAAGCAGGTAAAAATAAATATCCGTAAAGTATATTGTTTTCGAAAAGAAAAAATACAGCAGCATGGGTGAGTAATTTTGAATAAAAAAGGGAAATTAGATGGGTATTAAAGAACTTGAAGCTGAGCTTAACAAAAACGCAAACAAAAGACAAGCAAGCATTTTACAAAGGTTTTTTAAAACCCGTCCCGGTGAATACGGTGAAGGAGATATTTTCCTCGGAATAAAAGTGCCGGTACTTAGAAGCATTGCCAGAAAAAATCAAGATATCTCTCATAAAGAAGTTAAGCAGTTATTAAAATCAAAGATTCATGAAAAGAGATTGATTTCTTTGATGATATTGATATTCAAGTATCAAAAAGCCAGTGAAGAAGAGAAGTCGAAAATATTTAATATCTATCTGGACAATACAAACAACATAAATAATTGGGATCTGGTTGATTTAACCGCACCTCAAATCGTTGGTGGTTATCTGATGGATAAAGACAGATCTTTATTAATAAATTTTGCAAAATCCAAAAGTCTTTGGGAAAGAAGAATAGCCATACTTTCAACATTTCAATTTATAAAAAATGATCAGTTCGATTTTAGCTTAAAAATTTCCAAACTCTTATTAAAAGATGATCACGATTTAATTCATAAAGCGGTCGGCTGGATGTTAAGAGAAATCGGAAAAAGAAATCTTGATGTGGAAGAAAAATTTTTAAAAGCTCACTACAAAATAATGCCGAGAACAATGCTAAGGTATGCAATTGAAAAATTTCCTGAGAAAAAACGAAAAGGATATTTAAATAAATAAATCAAGCCTCTTTACTAAAATGTTTAATTCGCTTTCGACTTTATTGTCGTTTAACTAAACTCATACTCAAGCGCAATCTTTATTTCCCTTCATAAAAGTTCAAATTACATAAAATTTCTTACTTCTTTACCTGGCATTTTGTTTGAGTATCTATCCTTAATAAATGGGTGTAAAATGAAACTAATTAAAATAATTGCTTTTACTATTATGATAAGTTTTGTTGCGTCGGCTTATTCCGAAGAAGATACAACAAAAGTAAAACCGGTGAAAAAGACGGATAAAGCGCTTATCCAGGAAACCGATTCTTCTTTTAAAAAGCAAAAGCGAAAGAAAGATGTCTTTATTGACAAAGATGGTGACGGTATTTGTGATAATAGAGCAAACGGAATGAGCTTTGAAAAGTTACGCAAAAGACATAAAATGCGCGCTAAAGGAAATACGGGTAATCAGGGCGGAAAGCGATGATCAAATATAATTCTCCATTACTCATCATTTTTGTTTTTATCTTCAGCGGACATATTTATCCTCAGCTGTCTTTATCAACAAAAATCGATAATTATTACGATGATAATATTTATAACAATTCGTTTAAAATGTCCGACTATATTAGCAGTTTTTCTTTATCTACTTCTTATGACTTAGAGAGTGAGAAAAACAATCTTCAGCTTTATTACATAAATAATTTAAGTTACTTTCAAAAAAATATTTTTAAATCGTCAAACTCCCACAAATTCGGTATAGTCAATACTCTTTTTATTTCAGATGAAGAGAATCCGTTAAATATAGGTGTTAATTACAGTTTTAGGATAAACCGGGATGATTATAAGTTATTCGATTTTAATCAATTATCCGGATATGTGAACTACCATCATTTTTTTAACGATAGAGATTTTCTTTTATTCGGATATTTATTTAATAAAAACACCTATACTAATCTATCCATATTTTCATTCTATGAGAACAAAGGGTTTATAAAATATTCCAGCACCTTTGACACTAAAACAACTTTAATGATAGGTACTGAAGCTTATTTTAAAAATTATGTTGAAAAAATTAATGAATTGGATAATGTAAATAATTCATCACAAGTAAGTGCTTATCTAAATTTAGCTCAATCAATATCCAATAATACCGGAATTGCGGGTTATATTCTTTACCGGAATAATATGGATAACGGAACCAGGTATCTAAACTCGGATAGCTTAATTTATTATGAAGAAGAAGTATTTAATGATATTTATTCTCATGAAGGTTATGAAGCAGGAATTTCATTAACGCAAATTATCTCGGCACCTATATTAGCCAGATTTGAGATATCTTATGATGAAAAAAAATTTAGTAATCTACCTGCGGCAACTATAGACGGTTATGAATTATCCGTAAATAGAAAAGACAAACAATTTTCTTTCGGACTTGAACTGCAATTCAACCTGCATAATTTTATTAATGGGCTAACATTAGCCGGTACTTTTAATTATATAAGTAATAACTCAAATGATGAATTTTATCATTACGACAATCAAATATTTATGGTTTCTTTTATTTGGGGATTATAAAGTTTCGACCAAATTTACGAATATTTTCGACTGAATCGTCGAATTAGTAGTTATGATATTTGTTTTTTGCCCAAATTACGCTTCTTATATTTGGTATACGAGTTGTGACTTAAGATCAACAATTATATTAACGGGCGACACTGGGATACCGCTTTTAATGGAGCGGTAATGGAACGGGGAAACTAGGCAGGAACCAAATAGGAGAGAGAGATCTGCATTTCGGTTTCTTTATTATTTGCCTTAGAGCTTTGATATTAAAAATCAAAGCTCTTTTTTTATTATTATTCCTAATTTTTAATTCCATATTTATTTAATTTATATCGTAAATTTCTTTCGGTTATTCCCAACAATTTTCCTGCTTTAGTTTGATTCCCGTTTGTCTTTTTTAACGAATCATAAATTAATCTTTTTTCAAGTGATTCAACTTGTTCTACCAACGTTCCTTGCAATTCTTCGCTAATCCTTTTCTCTTCAGCAAAGCCTTTAATATTTAACGGCAGATCATTTAATGTTATGATATTTCCTCTAGAGAGCACTACAGCTCTTTCTATAATATTTTCAAGCTCACGAACATTACCGGGGTAATTATATTTTAATAATTTATCAAATACTTCTTTTGATATTTCCAAATTCCCTCTATCGTTTTCCATTGAATATTTTGCGATGAACAATTCAATAAGAGGAAGAATATCTTCTTTCCTTTCCCGCAATGCCGGAATTTTAATTGAAATAATATTTAACCTATAAAAAAGATCTTCCCTAAAATTCCCGTCTCTCATTTTCTGTTCCAAATCCTGATTTGTAGCTGCAATAACCCTTACATCTATATTTAAACTTTCGGTAGAGCCGACTCTTTCTATCTGCTGTTCCTGAAGAACGCGAAGCAGTTTAACTTGAGCAGCAGGCGGAGTATCTCCGATCTCATCGAGAAATATTGTACCTTTATCTGCCAATTCGAACCAGCCTTTTTTCATTCTTTCCGCTCCTGTAAAAGAACCTTTTTCATGGCCGAACAATTCGCTTTCGATAAGATTAGGAGAAAGTGCAGATATGTTTACGGCAACAAACGGTTTATCCTTTCTGGGGCTTAGGTAATGAATTGATTTAGCGATTACTTCTTTTCCCGTACCGCTTTCACCGGTTATTAAAACGGTTGCTTTACTTTCCGCTACGCGGGCTGCAACATTTATTACTTCGGACATCTGAGGAGAGTTTGATATTACAGATGTAATTTTATATTTCTCCTGAAGCTGAGTTTTAAGAAGTTCATTTTCCGATTTTAAATTTTTATGCTCTATAATTCTATCCAGCAAAATATCAAGTTCATCAAGATCAACCGGTTTGGAAATATAATCATCGGCTCCCAGCCGCATTGCCTGGACGGCGTTTTCAACTGTTCCATAAGCAGTAATTATTACAAACCTTATTTGAGGATTTATTTTTTTTACTTCTTTAAGTACCTCCAGACCTGTCATGCCGGACATTTTGTAATCAGACAATATTATATCGATCAGATTCTGATTGGTAATCTTAATTCCCTCTTCCCCGGATGAAGCTGAAAACAGTTTAAATCCCTTTTTTTTCAGATAGCCGGTTAAAATGTCCCGCTGCGCTTTTTCATCATCAATTATTAAAATAGAATTATTATTCATACTTCAGGTATTTTAATTGTGAATTTGGTTCCATGATTTGCTTTACTTTCAACTATAATCGTGCCATTGTGCTGATTAATTATTTTCTGGGCAATACTCAAACCAAGCCCGTTACCATCCTTTTTGGTAGTATAATAAAGATCGAAGATTTTCTTTAATTGATCTTCCGGAATTCCATTACCGTTATCTTCAACAACAATATTTAATAGATTATCTTCCTTATAATAATTAAATACAACTGTCCCATTTTCATTAACCGATTCAATAGCATTTTGTATAATATTCATTAATGCTTGTTTCATTAATTCGGGATCAATTTTAATTTGGAATGCATCTTTTGATAATTTCTTAAAATTGATTTTCTTTATTTTTGATTGACTAATATACAATCTGAAAACATCTTCAAAATATTCACTTGACTCCAACGTTTTAAGTTCAATTTCCAAAGGTTTTGCATAATTTAAAAATTGAGTTATTATCTTATTTATGCGTGTTACTTCATCTTTTAAAACATTTAAAATTGATTTATATTCATCCGAATCCTTATTCGGCACAAATTCCTTATTTAATCTTTGAGCGATCATTCCTATTGCATTTATAGGATTACGTATTTCATGTGCAACACCGGACGCAAGTTCGCCCATTGCAGAAAGTTTTTCTTGTCTTTTGGCGTTCTCTTCTAAATTTTTCCTTTCCGTTAAGTCATTTATAACAATAGTATAATTTTCAGCTTCATTTTGTTCATTAAAATTTTTTGTGATGCTTAAGCTTAAAAACCTTAGCTGATTATTTATTTCAATTGTTTTCTGAATATCAGATATGTAATTATTCCGGATATTATCTTCATTTATGATAAAGCTGAATTTTCCATCCAGAAGATATTTTATATTTTGATTTATGATTTTTTCCCGTTTTATTTTGAACAACTCTTCTGCAGATTTATTAAAAAGAGTAATTGCAAATTCATTATTAATAACGATAACAGCCTCTCTCATTTCTTCCAATATTGTACTTGTAAATGTCCTAAACTTTCCGAATTCGTTTGAAACAGCCTGCAAATTTTGTGAAGTAAAAATAATACTAAGCACAATAATCGAAATTGCGGCAAGAATTATAGAAATTATTATTATTCTGCGGTACATTCTTGACTCGACACTTTTTACTTCATTTAAAGAAACCCCTATCCGGTAAAGCCCGACTACTACATTATTCATTTCCAAACGTTTTACAACTTCATATACTTCGTGTCCTTTAAATTTTATAATTCGTTTAAAAGTTGAATCAACATTCAAAGCATTTTCAAGAAATTCATCTCCTTCTATGGGATCCATTGATTTAACCGAAGCGCTTGCAGCGAGAATGCCCAGTGTATCCTGAAGTACGATATACTCTATACCGGATTTATCTGCTATATCGCTGATTATTTTCCCGATGCCTATCTTTTTTCTAAACTCCAAAAAATCTCTTGCATCAAGGTTAATTACAATGGCACCTCTATCAAAAGCTCTTGATATTGCAACTGCAAATCTTTCTTCGTTACTAAATTCCGAATTTTTAAGCCCTAGAATTAATTGTTTTGTTTCTCCTGTTAATATCGGTTTAAGCTCTTTAAACCGGTTTACATTTCCTTCCGGGTGAATGTGGCCGGGCAGCGGGATCCTATTCGTTAATATTCTATCCCCTTTTTTATTAAATATATTAATTCTGAAAAGCTTATTTTCATTTCCTATTTGAATAAGCTTGCTGCGTGTAAGCAGATTTAAGCTGTCTAAATTTTTTATCAGCCTTGCATTATCCAGCAATCGTTCTGTGATTAAATTTTCAATTTCATCACTCGCATTTAAAGTATTATCACTGCTTAAAGAGATTGTTTCTATCAACGAAGAGGATTTCTCGGAAAGGATATGGAATATTTCCTTTTTGCTCTCATTTAATTCGAAATAGGCAGAGGTTATCATAACTATCCCTATGATAACGGAAATTATAATAACAATTCTTGGTTGAAGTTTAAATTTGTATTTCATTCAATATTTTAAAATTTCCCTTTTACAAAATTAATAAAATATTCACCTTTAAGAATAAAAAAATCACGTTAGAATGCAATAAATATTTAATCGACCCAAAAGTCGCAATACTCCGTCCTTAAAGTCGAAAATAATTAATCGACCTGAAATATTCTTCAAATTTATAAATAAAATTATTTTTTTTAATGGCACATCAATTGAGTCATTCGACTTGAAAACTAATAGTTAAAATTAAATGGGAGACATAACATGAAAGGAACAACGAGGTTATTTTTTGTAATGGGATTCGCTCTGTTTTTAGGCTTGTTTTTAATAAGCAGTGAATCCAACGGACAAAGCAAGGTTAAAAAATACGGACACGGTTTTGTTGATCTAAACGGTGACGGTATAAACGACTATGCTCTTGATTCGGATGGCGATGGAATACCGAATTGCCAGGATCCCGATTACGTTCGTCCGCTTGACGGAACCGGGCAAAAGTCTATGAAGGGCAGAACTGCTAAGTACGGACGCGGCGGTTACGGACCAGGTGATGGAACTGGTAATCAAGCCATAGGACCAAAAGATGGAACGGGCTACGGCCCCGGAACTGGAACCGGTATATGCGACGGAACAGGACCAAAGGGTAAAATGCAAAGAGCCGGCAGGAGATAAATTTTCCATCACACTGAAGCAGCGGTTACACCGCTGCTTTAATTTTAAATTCCAATCAAATACATTCCTATAAAAATTATATTAACAATTTATTTTAAAACTCACCTTTAAATTAAATTTCTACTTAAATTATACATGTTCCATTTTAAGTTTATAACTAAATTTTTTGAACATATTGTAAATTCATTATTATTGATATCATCATCAATTAGAGGTTTATATGAAACATGATAATATAAAAACTGGCTTATGCCAAATTTGTAATAAAACAAAAAAATTATCTGAATTGATGCCTGTAATGTCGATTCGAAATTCACTTGTTGAATTGATTAAAAACAACAGTAATCAGCTGGATTTAAATGGATTTATATGCATTGAGGATCTTAATAAATTAAGAGGACAATATGTACAAAAAATGCTTGAGGAGGAGAAAGGCGAGTTATCTTCATTCGATAAGGAAGTCCTGGATAGTATAATCAATAAAGATTTACTAAGTAAAAATATTTCTCAGGATTTTGATGAAAAATTAACCTTTGGAGAAAGACTATCCGACAAGATTGCACAATTCGGAGGAAGCTGGAAATTCATTACTATTTTTGGATTATTTTTATTTATATGGATGGCAATTAATGTTATCGTCTTAACAATTCACCCATTTGATCCTTATCCGTTTATTTTACTAAACCTAATTCTTTCCTGTATCGCTGCTATCCAGGCCCCGATAATAATGATGAGCCAAAACCGTCAGGAAGATAAAGATCGTAAAAGAGCTATGCATGATTACCAGGTTAATCTTAAAGCAGAAATTGAAATAAGACAAATAAATGATAAAATGGATCATTTGATGATGCAGCAAGGACAAAAAATGCTTGAGATACAGGAAATTCAAATTGAATTAATGGAAGAAATTTCCAACAAATTAAAAAAATAATCATGAAGACAATTTTACCAAGATCTAAAAAATTTTAGAAGATATTTTTATCTAAAAATTTTTATCGTAACTTTAATTCCGAAATTAATATTATCTTAAAATATGGATCCTATTAAACACACTATACATCCTGAAGTTAAAATCGGCCACATTCACCTTACAGTATCAGATCTAGAAAAATCATTAAAATTTTACAGAGATTTGCTGGGATTTGAAATCACTTCAACTTACGGAAGATCGGCAGTATTTCTTTCTGCCGGCGGCTACCATCATCATATCGGATTAAATACCTGGCAAGGAAAAGGTGCTACGCCGCCGCCGCAGGGCCATACCGGCCTTTATCATTTTGCTATTCTTTATCCAAATAGAATAGAATTGGCTAAGGTTTTAAAAAGATTATATGAAATTAATTATCCCATTGAAGGCGCATCAGATCACGGAGTTTCCGAATCAATATATTTGACCGACCCTGACGGCAATGGAGTAGAACTATACACTGACAGACCAATCCAGGATTGGCCTATAGATGAAGAAGGTCATTTACAAATGTCCACCAAACATCTGGATATACTTGATCTGCTCTCAGAGCTGGATCATGACGTTTAATCATTTAATAAATATTAAAAAAATACTTGGTTGTTAATTGATTAAAAGAATTATTTCTACTGATTTATTTATATCATCTTTGATTTTAAATATCATATTAATTTTATCGGGGGATTTTTATGGGATTAAAGAACAAATCGGTTTTCTTTACTGACGGAGAAAAACTAGAAGATTATTCCATTTCCAATCAATTTGCAGAACACCTCGAATTTATCCTAGTACGAGACAAAATTACTGCTGCGCCCGATGATGCATATTTTGCACTTTCATTATCCGTACGGGATAGACTCGTGCGGCGCTGGCTAAGAACGCAGCAGCAATATAAAGAACGTGATGTAAAGAGAGTTTATTACCTTTCACTGGAATTTTTAATCGGCAGACTTTTAGGCAATGCACTTATAAATTTAAATTATTACGACGAATGCTATAATATTTTAAAAGAAGACGGATACAGTCTTGAAGATATAAGAGACCTGGAAAACGATATGGCTCTTGGCAACGGAGGCTTAGGAAGATTAGCAGCCTGTTTTTTAGATTCTATGGCGACACTTGAACTGCCTGCATTCGGATACGGGATTAGATATGAATACGGAATATTTAAACAGGATATTGTTAACGGTTACCAGGTTGAAATACCAGACAACTGGTTAAGTTACGGTAATCCTTGGGAAATTTTAAGAAGAGATCTGGTTTTCAGAGTAAAATTTCACGGAAGAGTAAATTCATACAATGATTCATCTGGCAGATTAAAATTTGACTGGGTTGATACCGATGATGTACTTGCAGTTGCATATGACGTCCCTGTACCCGGCTACAGAACCAACACTGTTAACAACCTTAGATTGTGGCAGGCAAAGTCTACAAGTGAATTTGATTTTCAGAAATTTAACAGCGGCAATTATGTTGAAGCGGTTGAATCAAAAAATGAATCGGAAAATATTTCCAAAGTTCTTTATCCGAACGACACATTTAATCAAGGAAAAATTTTAAGATTAAAGCAGCAATATTTTTTCGCATCTGCAACTCTGCAAGATATAATTAGAAAGTATAAAATAAATCATCAATCCTTTAATGAATTTGCGGAAAAAACCGCAATTCAATTAAATGATACTCACCCGGTTGTTTCAATTCCCGAACTAATGCGTATTTTAATTGATGAAAATAATTTGAGTTGGAATGATGCATGGAATATTACGGTAAATACTTTCGCATATACAAATCATACGGTTGTACCGGAAGCATTGGAAGAATGGCCGGTTTCTATATGGGAGAATTTAATACCAAGGCATCTGCAAATCGTTTATGAAATAAATAGAAGGTTTTTAGATGATGTACGTGAAAAATATTCGTTCGACAATTCTATTATAAGAGAGTTATCAATTATCCGCGAAGGCTCCGGCAAAAATATTAAAATGGCAAACCTTGCAATTGTCGGTTCACACTCAATTAATGGAGTAGCAGAATTACATACAGATATTCTTAAAAAGGATATTTTTCTTCATTTCTATAAAATTTTTCCTGAAAAGTTTATAAACATAACAAATGGTATTACACCAAGACGATGGCTAAAATCGGCAAACCCGCTTTTGTCCGGATTAATTGCCGATAAAATCGGCAACGGCTGGTCGAAGAATTTATACAAATTGAAAAAGATCGAGAAACTTGTCGATGATGAACAATTCAGAGAAAACTGGAGAAGTTCAAAATGGCTGAATAAAAAGTTACTGATTGCTTTAATAGAAAAAGAACATAAAATTAAAATCAACCCTGAATCAATGTTTGATGTTCAAATAAAGAGATTCCACGAATACAAGAGACAGTTGTTAAATGTTTTGCATATCATAACTCTTTATAACAGACTTAAAGAAAATCCTCACCTTGATATTATACCAAGAACAATAATCTTTGCCGGTAAAGCAGCGCCTGCATACTTCGCTGCAAAAAATATTATTAAACTTATCAACTCCGTAGCAGATGTTGTAAATAACGATAATGATATTAACGGCAAACTTAAAATTGTATTTTTAAAAAATTATTCAGTAACATTAGCAGAAAAAATAATACCGGCATCGGATTTGTCGGAACAAATTTCTACTGCCGGTTTTGAAGCTTCGGGAACCGGTAATATGAAATTTGCCCTAAATGGTGCGCTCACTATTGGTACAATGGATGGGGCAAACATAGAAATTAGAGAAGAAGTCGGTAATGAAAATATTTTTATTTTCGGACTGCTTGCAAATGAAGTAGTGGAGCTAAAACAAAACGGATATAATCCCCAGGAATATTATGATAAAAATTATGAACTTAAAAAAGCAATTGATATGATATCTTCAAATTATTTTAATAGAAGCGAGCCGGGAATTTTCGACTCGATGATTGACGGTTTAATGAATATTGATTATTACTGCATTTTTGCAGATTATGAATCGTATATTAATACGCAGGAAAAAGTAGTTGAACTTTACTCAAATATCGAGGAGTGGACAAAAAAATCGATATTAAATGTTGCAAGAATAGGAAAATTCTCGAGTGACAGAGCAATAAAACAGTACGCTGAAAAAATTTGGAATGTACAAAAAGTAAAAATTCAGATAAAACACTCTTCTAAATAACCCGATATAATTAAAAATTCACTTGTTTTTTAATGTTTTTATGATAATTTTTACGTAATTAATTACGTAATAAGAAATATAAATAAAATGAACTACCCAAATGATATAATAAAACAACTTGGCGAAATTGCTCTCGGCAGCCGATTTAAAAGATTGAGCGACCGTTTTATGAATGATGTTGCAAGCATTTATAAAAACCAAAAAATAGATTTTGAACCCAAATGGTTTGCCTTGACATATTATCTGAATGAAAATGGTTCCGCATCAATTCTTGAGCTGGCAGACTCTCTTGGATTCTCTCATCCTGCTGTAATTCAATTAATTAATCAAATGGGGAAAAAGAAGCTTGTAGAAACTTATAAAGATCAGGCAGATAAACGTAAAACGATGGTTAAGCTTACCGAGGATGGGAAATCACTTTTTAATTCATTAAAACCGCTGCTTTCGGATATTGAAGATTCGGTAAAAGAAATAACCGGTTCAACCGGCTATGACATTCTTCATGTTATAGAATCAATTGAAAAAGCATTGGATGAAAAAGACCTTAACGAAAGAACTCTTGAAAGGACTAAGAGGAGGCTGCTGGATTCCATTGAGATATTAAGGTATTCTCCGAAGTACAAAGAATTTTTCAAGAAGCTGAATTATGAATGGCTCGAAAAATATTTTTATGTTGAGCCTGAAGATGAAAAATTATTATCCAATCCGGATGATTACATAATTAATAATGGAGGGGAAATATTTTTTGCCAGAGATAATAATGAAATTGTAGGTACGTGTGCAGCAATTAAAATTGATAAAAAAACTTACGAGCTTGCTAAAATGGCGGTTACTGAAAAAGCTCAAGGAAAACAAATCGGGAGGAAACTTGCACTTGCTGTTATAGGTTTTGCTTATTCAAAAGGTGCAAAATCAATTATTCTTGAAACAAACCACAAGCTTCAACAGGCAGTTAAGTTGTATGAATCGCTTGGTTTTAAATATTCTAATAATAATTCCGATTCTAAATATGAAAGGCAAACATTTCAAATGATCTTGGATTTATAAAAAATGGCTGCTTTCATAACAAATTTTATTTTATAAGAAATGTACAATTTTAATTTACTGTTCCTTAACTGCCGCTATTCTTAATCTTTTATAATCAATAAACCATTTCCCGTCTTTAACATTTGTCGGGTACAGTTCATCTGAAATTTGCTTAATCAGGATTCTCTTTTCATTTGAATTTATACCCTCAAAAAAATTTTTAGCAAACATGTCAAGCCAGTCTTCAATTGTGTCGTTTTCATTTAAAAAAGTGTCGCGGTCAAAATGCACTGCATAAGTAACCCTAAAACCTATTCTTTCCAATAAAGATGTATATTCACCTATTGAAGGGAAATACCACATGGCCAATTCGGAATTACTTTTAAACCCGTTCTCAGATAATACCTTTCTTAAGACACTAATTACTTTTTTAACATTATCTTTCCCACCCATTTCGAGCACAAATTTTCCGTTCTTTTTTAAATTATTATACACACATGAAACGGCTTCTTCTTTTTTAAGTACCCAATGCAAAACGGCATTTGAAAAAACCGCATCAAATTTTTCATTGAAATTAAAATCAGCAGCATTCATCAATTCAAATTTTAAAGCGGGGTAATTTTGCTTGGCAAGATTAATCATTTCTTTAGAACTATCGATACCGCTAACATCTGCGCCGGTTTCTGCAATTAAATTTGTTAAATACCCCGTACCGCAGCCTAAATCAAGTATTTTGTCTCCCGGCTTGGCTTGAAGTAAATTCAACAGATCTTCTCCATACTTAAAGACATAAGAATGTTTCTGATCGTATAAATTTGAATCCCATTTTTTAACTATTTGATTTTTATCTTTTGACATATATTAATTTCGTTTAGATTATGTTAATATTATAAAATTATTTGCTTTCCTGTTTGCGCCTCATAAACTCTAATACTTTTATCAATATTTAATATTGATGCACCCATCCAGTCAATTGCTTCTGGTTCTCCGTGGATTAAAATTACTTTTTTAGGTTTTAAACTCTTCACAATTTTAATAAGATCTTCTCTACGGGAATGTGCCGAAAATCTAAAATTCTCAATAAGACATTTTACTTCTTCAACTTCCTCTGAATTGCCGAATTTTATTTTTTCCCCTTTAGCTGCAGTGGCTATTTTATATCCGGGAGTACTTTCCTCCATATAGCCTACCGTTAATATTGCAGACCCGGAGTGTTTAATCCAGTGCTTTCCAAGATTAAACGAAGCAGTGCCTTCTATCATCATCCCGCTGGAAGCAAGAACAATACACGGATTATTAAAAAAGCTTTCTACTCTTTCAACATCATATAAATTTTTACTCGGTATAACTTTTAACTCAAATTCCGGATCAATCATATTAACAACATACCGGTTATAATCATAAACTCTGCTTATTTTATCGGCGAGACCTCCTGAATAGATATCTACAGTTGTAATTTTATTCTTCTGCATAAGTTTCCATATAAGAGAAATCACCTCCTGCATTTTACCGAGAGAAAAAACCGGTATAAGAATTGACCCCCCGCTGTTTATTACTTTGTTAATTGATTTGGCAAATCTTTGTTCCTCTTCAGTCCAATCCAACAAACTAGATGAATCCGTTGCGCCGTATGTTGATTCAAGAATTAAAACATCAACTTTAACTTTTGGTAAAACGGCTCCTTTTAACAAAGTTTGATTTTTAAGACTAATATCGCCGGTATAAAATATTTTTTCTTCATTATACTCCAGAAGAATACCTGCCGAACCGAGAATATGCCCGGCATCTAAAAATTCGGCATTTATTGAATTCTTATTCTTATTAAAAACATTTCCCACAATAAAGTTTTCATTGTAAACTTTGTATTCTATACTCTGAATCAATAAGTCTATTTCATCATGTGAATAAACAACCAGGTTATCTTCTTCGGATAATTGCTTTTTTAAAATTTCCACGGAATCGTGAAGAGTTAATTCTGCCAGCGCCCTTGTTTGGGGTGTTGTAATTATTTTTACATACGGATGCCTTTTTATTAGATAAGGCAATGCGCTCAGATGATCCTGATGAGCATGGGAAATTAGTACATAATCTACGGTTAAATCGTTTATTAAATCGAATTCGGGCAAGGCTTCCAATCCGGTTTTCTGAGGGTGCATTCCGCAATCCAGAATTATTCCGGAACCTCCAATGTTAAGATAAAAACAGCTGGCACCGATTTCGCCGGCACCGCCTAAAGGAATAAATTTAATCATATTCTAAAATGAAATGTCATTTAAAATTAAATTTGAACTTATTATTAAACAAAATGATAATCAAATTACCAGGCTTTTATATTCATTCCCTTTTAAAATGTAACAGCGAACGTTTTTGATTTAATAATAGAAATGATCTATAGCTAGCCGTCCGTTAACAAAATTTACCGGTTAAAAGATTTATTTTGATTTTTTGAATAAAATCCGATATTCTCAAATAAGCTTCATTAACTCTTTTGTATTTTAATAATGTTTTCTGTGTAATTAAGAAATAATCATTAAAATTGAGCTTAATTAATAGGAATATTGTACTTATATAAACTCAAAAAAATTATTTAATAATTGTAACTATTTAAATATTTATTTCGTCTATAATTAAAAAGATGTTGAAGTCACTTAGATACAAGCTGTTGATTCAGCAGCATAAAAACAGAATTTACAGCTATTCACTTTATATGCTGAAGAATAAGTTGGACGCAGACGACGTTACTCAAGAAGTTTTTATAAGAATATGGAAAAATTTAGACAAGTTTGATATACAATCTGCCAAATCATGGATCATGAAAACGACACATAATTTATGTCTTGATTATTTAAGGAGGCGAAAGTTGGCTACTGAGAGAGAGTATATTATTGATGAAGATTCCGAAGAAAGAATTAAAAACGACGATAGATTCGGTGACCCCGAAATGGAAACGAGACGTGAAATATTAAAAGAGAAAATACAGGAAGCAATAGAAAGATTACCGGAAAATTTTAAAAGTATTTTTGTTATGTACGAACTTCAGGGATTAAAGTATAAGGAAATCAGTGAAATATTAAATTTACCTCTTAATAGTGTACGAGTTTATCTTTTAAGAGCCAGGAAAAAACTTCAGGAAGAATTGAGAGAATTTAGACATGAAACAACAGAAAATTATTGACGGGAAATATCTGGATAAAATTATTTCAGTTGCTTACAATGATGCCGGGATATTAGATAAAATAAATATTTATCTCGATGCCAGAAAATATCCGGAAGTTAAAAAGCTTCTTGATGAATATAGAACAACCGCTAAGGAAATAAAAAGTTTCACCGGCGAAAAATGTCCTGATGATTTAATTAGTAAACTCGATAAAGAAATTCCCGGCATTGGAAAAAATAAACCATTTGAATATTTGATAGCATTTAGGAAGCCGGTCTTTTCAACTACAGCATTGGTAATTATTATTACAATTGCAGCTTTGCTAATATTAAAGCAGCCTAATAGAGAACCAAAATATTCAACAGCGGAAGTTTTAACCGCAGAGCTGCAAGTTAAACAATCATTGGGCTTGATTGGAAAAATCTTTAAAAAAACACAGAATACAATTTCGTATGATGTACTGGATAAACAGGTTGCCCTGCCTATAAAAAAGGGAATGAACGCAGTAAATAATTTATTAAACGGAGGATAAAATGAAAACCGCAATTAAAATATTAATGTTACTGATTATTTCGTTTTCTCTGAGCGTTTTTGCTCAAGACAAAGAAGATTATTCAAATGAACCCGGTTATGTAAATTTCGGAAATCTTACCTCTTTTATGAAAAGCGATAATGTTACCGAGGTTAACGTTGAAGGTTATTTAATGAAAATGATCAGTAACCTTACAGAAAAAAGCGATCCCGAATTATCTAATATGTTAAGAGGTTTAAAATTAATTAAAGTATATTCATTCGATGCTAATGCAAAAAATTCCGACCAATTAATGAGTAAAATAGATAAAATCGACAATTTACTTACAAGCAAAGACTGGGATCGTATTGTAAAAGTAAGAAGCGATAAAGAGAATACAAATGTTTATATAAAAACTACTCCGGATCAGAAAACAATTGTCGGCCTTGTAGTAACTTCGCTACAAAAAGACGGCGAATCCGCTTTTGTTAACATCGTCGGAGACATCGATATGGATGCTTTGGGAAGACTCGGCAGTAAATTCGATATTCCTTCACTTGAAAATATCCATAAATAAAAAGGGGGACAAAATGAAAAAGTTTTTAACAATTTCGCCCTTTATAATTATACTGTTTTCAAGCACGTTGTTTGTCGGCTGCTTTGGTGTAGACGGGAATTTTTCCAGACTTAAAAATAAAATTCTTTCATTCACGGATAATAGTTATTACACAGATGTAGAATTATCCATCGGATCTTTTGGAATCTCAATAGCAAAAATTGCCGTTAAGATGGATGATAATGATCAGGATGCCAGAGAAATACTTGATAATATTTCTCATGTTCAAGTTGGAGTGTATAAAAGCCATAAAGGCTGCACTCTTGATAACGGCTTTCAATTATTACAGGATATCAATTCTCATATGAATGAAAACGGATGGCAATATGTAGTAAGAAGCCGTAATAATAATGAAGTTACCGGTGTCTATGTAAAGGTTAATAATAGCAGCGAATTAAAAGAACTGTTTGTTGTGAGCTTAAATCGACATGAGTTAACATTGGTTGAAGTAAAAGGAAACCTTGATAAAGTTCTGGAAACGGCAATAAGAGAAAAGGGATTTAACTTAAGTCATTCATTTGCATTTAAATAATTTTTTATATGAGGTAATGTGCGTTTATTGCTTTTTAGATATTAACAAGTATAATATTAAGCGATTATATGTTTTTAATTACTCTATTACTTGTTTTTAGTTCGATCTTTCTAATATTGAACCAGGCAATAGCTGTTAATATTAAAGTAATAACCGCACATGTAAAAACCGCAAGATGTTCTCCGGCGTATTGTGCAAATATGCCGATAAGTAATGCACCAAGAGGGAAAAAGCCGAAAGATGTGAATGAGTATATGCTCATTACCCTTCCCCTAAGAGAATCGCTTACTATATTCTGAACAATAGCATTGGACAGATTAAATATTAATATGATTGCACTTCCCGTTCCGAACAGCGCCAACAAAGAAACCGGCAGCCAATGTACTAAAGAAAAAACCAGTAGAACTATAGGAAAAACAAATATACCGGTCGTTAAAAGCCTATAAGTATACTTTGAACTTCCCAGCGAAGCTATGTATAACGCTGTTAGCAGCGCACCGATTCCCCGTGCAGACTGCATTATACCGTTTGTAGTTGCATCACCGTGTAAAATAGAAACAGCCCAAGCCGGAATTAAAGTTACAAATGATATTCCGAATAAATTTATTGCGGCTACTAAACCGATTAAAGTTCTTACCATAGGCTGCGTTAATGAATAATGCAGACCTTCTTTTAGATCGCTAAAAGTAGATTTAACTTTACGCAGTGAAGGAGGCTGCTTAAATTTCATTTTAAACAATGCTGTAATTACACCGATAAAAGAAATACCATTTATCAAAAAACACCAAGCCGGGCCGAATATTGCGTAAATTACACCTGCCGCTGCAGGCCCAAGCGCTCTTGCAGAATTGAACATCGTTGAATTTAAAGCTATTGCATTTATTAAATTATCTTTATTTACTAACTCAAGCAGGAAAGACTGTCTAGCCGGTGCGTCGAAAGCATTAGCAATTCCTAATCCGAATGCTAGTATAATAATATGCCAGGCTTTTATAAGGTGAAAGAACGTCAATCCGCTTAATAAAAGCGCTAAAACCATCATGGTATTTTGTGTAATAATAAGGACGGTTCTTCTTGGAATTCTATCAGCAACAACACCGCCGTAAAACATAAAAAGCCATGCAGGTATTCCGGTTGCAAATCCCACATAGCCTAAATATACAGGAGAATGAGTAAGCTCAAATATCAAATACCCTTCTGCAGTAGTCTGCATCCATGTGCCGAAAAGTGAGATTATTTGTCCTATAAACCAAAGTTTATAATTCGGGTATTGAAGTGCGGCAAATGTTTGTTTCCAACTAAACCTTCTTCTAAATCTATAAATTAGATACTGAAATCTTGACTGCCCAACAAGCGAAGGCTGAGCGGCTTCGTTTTCTATAATATTTTTATCAGTCAAAAATTAAACTTCCTTGCATATAATTTGTTTCAATGTCTTTTAAATAATCAAATAAATTGTAAACGGCAAAAAGCTTACTGAATTAATTAAAATTAATTGATAGTAAAATTACTTAAAGAAATTCAAATTTCATTTTTGATAATAAAAAGAAAAACCCGCAGAAGAGCGGGTTTATATTCTAGCGAGAACTTTGATTTTGAAATTTATTTTTCAAAAACTACCTTAATTCCGCTGAACCACAATTTGAATTGTTTACCCGGACCGTTGTGCATTGTTGATATTATAAATCCGCCGAATTTTTTATTTCCTTCCCATGTGGCAGGACGAGGATTTTTTTTACTTCCGCCATGTAAATAAATCCATTGATGAATCATATCATTTTTATCCAAATATAAATCAAATTGATCGCCAGGTGTGTAACCAACTTTATCCGAATACTTCACTGCAAAGCAAATTCCTTCTCCTTTACCAATCGGATATTTTTTCATTCCTTCATTTGTAAATTTAACATTTGTATCCCATACCAGGTGAAACGGAAATAACAACCAATAATTATCGTTAATAAAAGCAGCATCTATTTTCTTAGTCTTCTCATCCATTTTATCATTTCTGTTGTATGTCAAAGTTATATCCTTACCGTTTTTATCTTTTCCCCAATATGTTATTTCTTTAGTTTTAGGATACCATTCCCACTTTCTGCTGAATTTCTTACCGCCGAATTCAACATTAAACGTATAATCCATTTTTTCTACCTTTGAAAAAGCATTTATTCCATAAGCATCAGCTATTTTCTCATTTAATAAAGATTGATTCTTATCGGAGTTTGATACCTTTTCAAATTTTTCTTCGATGGAATTAAATTCTTCAGTATTTGATTTTGTTCCCGGAATACTTGACTCAAAAAAACTAAGCGATGGTACTGAAGCAAAAGTATTTCCTATTTTATTTATTTTTATCTTAAAATTCTGCTTAAAAGAAAAACTTAAAATCAAAACAGATAAAATTACTATGAATCCAATTACTCCGTTAAATTTTTTGAGATGAATTGATAATACTATTACAACCGACATTATAATTAACATAATTAACAATAATTCAAAATTAATAAGCTTTACGGATAGCATTGATTGAAAAAAAATAAACTTTAACATAATCTTTTCCTCTATGTTATTATTAAATTTAGGTAATTATTCCAGCTTATTTAACGATCAATAACAGCCGGTTTATTTGGATTGGACACAAACGATTTTTTCCGCAATACGTAATTAGAAAATAAAGAGTCCAAATCTATTGTTCAATACAAATGAACACATGAGTGCTTTAGAGCAACATGCTATAAAGGATTAAATATGGTAGGAAGAATAATTTTCAACAATTCTAAAATCAGTAATGCTAAGAAAGAGAATCAATTTAAATTTTAATATAAAGATCAAACCTTCTGTTTCGTTAATCTTTAACTCTCATCATTCTAATTGGTCCCTTAGATGTTTTACTATATAACATTAATTCACCTTTCATAAATTCAAAATCACTGATCATAATCTCTCTCCCGGCTTCAACAACAATAAAAGTCTTTCCTTTGATTACATACTTAGCATTAAATGATTTTAATATATTATGTATTTCAAAGGTTCCATTGGTTTTGTAAGTTATCGTCATTTTTTGTACATCCGGATTAAGTACAATCCATGTTCCAATTATACCCGCACCTTTTTCAACTTTATTTTTACGCACCATTTTTAATGTTTGATTATTACCCTTTACTTTGGTTGCTTGAATTAAAGTATCCGAATAAATTAAAATTGTCGATGAGTCAGCTTTGTTTTTATTTAAAATTGGTATATAATAGTCGGAAATTAAATGTGTTCCGTTTAGTTTATACCGGCCTCCCCATTTAGAGGTTAAATCATATTTAAATTCATTATTCTTTTTGAATTCCAAAGTCAACCGGGAAGATTCATATCGATTAGGCAGTGTTTCCCATTTTCCTATTAAAGAATTTTTACCTGCTGTTTTCTTTCTTGTTTGTGTGTATGAATTTGTATGAACACAAAATAATAATATCAAGAATATAATAATAAAATTTAACTTCATTTAGTCCTCTATTTTAATAATATAAAATCTCAATTAAATCACTATCTGTTATTCTGATTATAACTAATTCTCAATAAATAAACGAACAAACTTAGTTACTATAGCATTGACAAACAATGCGGATATACTAAAGCAGCTTTTTTATTTTTGACTTTATAGGAAGAATTAATCAGGTAAGTGTAAATTTATGACATTTTATAGGCTTAGTATTTTATTTCCCTAATACACTTAAATAAAAATGGATCGATCCTTAAAAACTAATTTTTGTCATGCTAACATTTTCTTTATTTCTTAAATTCTTCTCTTCTGCGTCTAAGATAAGTCCTAAAGGTTAGAATTTGGGTAATGGCGACTGCACTAAATACTCCGACTAAAATTAAGATGACCGGTGTATGCATTTTATTTCCTAAAGCTAATTTATTTTAATGAATTTATATAGATATTTTATCCGCGATATATGAAGCTATTAAATTTTAATAACTAACTCTCTTACGAATATATATAAATATATTCTCTTAAAAAACTTAAAAATAAAACAATAGACTAAAGACACAATTCTGAAGAGCCGCAATATTACGAATTTAAAGTTATGTGATAGAAAGCAGTGAATTTTTTGTTAAATTTTATTGGACCATGTAATACAATTTTTAGTGGAATAATATAATATTATAGCTTAATTTATCATTAAATAATAAAGGATTTTAATATGCATAAGCATATTTCATTCGAATTTATTTTTCTTATAAATATTGCATTCTTATTTTATCCCAATAACAATCAAATATTTTCACAAAACAAAACATATCAAAATAAAATGGAAATAAATATTAACAGCACAGCATTCAAAGACGGCGATTTTATCCCGTTAAAATATTCGTGCGAAGGTTCTAATGTTTCCCCTCAAATTCATTGGGATGAGGAGATAAAAGATGTAAAATCTTTTGCAATAATTTTAGATGATCCGGATGCACCGGGTGGAGATTTTGTTCATTGGGTTATTTATAATATTCCCGGTAATGTTAGAGAACTGCATGAGGATGTTACGCCATCGCGCAATATTTCCGACCAGATTATGCTAGGTACCAACAGTTTCGGACATATTGGATACGGCGGTCCGTGCCCTCCCGCAGGTAAACCACATAGATATTTTTTCAGAATATATGCTCTTAATACGCTTTTACATCACCTTGAATCTGGAGCTACTAAAGCACAATTGCTGAAAGCTATGGAAGGACACATTATCGGCAAAGGAGAATTAATGGGAAAATATCAAAGATTAAAATAGAAAACAGTGAATATTTCTGTCATAATTTCGGTGTACCGATTATATAATGCACTAGCTGATCAATTACAAATTCTTTTTCATCTATAACTGCATTAACAATATCGCCAATTGAAATTATACCGATAAGCTTATCCTTATCAATTACGGGGAGATGTCTTACACGTTTATTAATCATCAACGCCATACATTCTTCAGTACTTAACTTAGAGTCAACATATAAAACTTTTGAAGACATGATCTCGCTTACTAATGTATCTTTTGAAAATTTTCCTTGTAAAATTACTTTTCTAGCGTAATCTCTCTCAGACATAATACCAACCAGGTTTTTATCTTTCATAACTAATAACGCTCCGACCTGTTTCTCCGACATAAGTCTAAGTGCGTCAAAAACCGTAGCTTCAGGTGAAATTGACCAAATTGCATTACCTTTTTTCAGCAAGATTTCGTGTACAGTTTTCATAATGAATTCCTTTCACATGTTAATCTTGATTAACTATCTTAAATATTTAAAATCAATTTTTATTTCATGCAATCAGATATCCGCAGATTGGAAAAGCTATATTAATCAATTTCGGAAGTTTATAATTTGTACCTGTGGAGAATAATAAATTATTTTAAACAATTCCAATTAATTTTAGATTTTTCGGAATTTTACTCCCTGCTGAATCTCTTTAATATAATAATATCAATACGGAAAGATATTTTTAGAAATGTGATTATTTCGTAAAGTTGAAATCGTTGTCGCAGAGTCTCCTATTTAGTTCTTCAAGTTTTTAAACTCTTAGATCCTCTTTTTAAATAGGATACTCTACGACTAATTTCTTTTAACCTTTTGTTACAAATAAATTGTTTCTGACATAAGCAGCATCGGTATAGTATCTAACAAGATTTTCTGCCCATGCACCTTGAGCCTGGGACATAACATTTCCTTCTAAAAGCACAACTCCGTTATTTACAATTATGTGTATAGGAGGATTGGCTAAATATTCCATTCCAAAAAATTCCGGATCATTATAGATTAATCTAGC
>JBJKQE010000032.1:0-3900 GCA_046705645.1 Ignavibacteriaceae bacterium
TTAATGTACAGTTCACCGCCTAGTTATCCGAATACAGGTATATTTGAAATTGTTTCCTGGTATGAATAACGAATAGTTATTTATAAATTATTTGTTTGGCTGAAAGGGCAGTGATCTTCTAGAAAAGGATTTAATAATCCTTAAGAACTAGCTGCCCTATTTTTTTCATTCTGTATATTATACGTTTGCATACCTCCTATTTATATTTAAAACAAAATTTATTAAAACACATTATTAGAAAATATTGTTATTTTTTATCTAAAAAGTTTAATTGATTTTGAATTTCGTTAAAAATATTACACAAGAAAATAAAATTTATTACTTATCAATAATAGTAATAATTTTGTTATTCGTTACATCAGAATATTTTTTATGGCATAAAGGATTTTATGCCATATCTGCAGATGAATCCGGACATACATTAGATGCTTACTTTTGGTATATGGGGCAAGGAAATCTATTTTCAATTTGGCTGCCTTTTCAGAAAATAATATATTCTATAGCTTTTTTTATCCATAAGGACTTATTTTTTACTCCGAGAGTAATCAGCATTCTATTCGGGTTATTAACACTACTCACAATTATGGATTTTACATTTCAAATTTTCCATAATCAATTTGTTTCTTTAATAACGGGCTTTTTATGTATTCTGTTTCTACCTGTATCTATTTTTAGCGTCCTGCCTTTGGAAGAAATTTATTTTTTCTTTTTTACAATTGCCTCAATGACTTTTTTATTCCGGTGGATAAATACAAATAAAAATATTTATCTCTGGTTATCCGTTTTATTTTCATGTATTAATACTACTACAAGGTATGAATCATGGCTATTTACATTTATTATCTTTACAATAATTGTTTTTAGGATAATTAAAAATAATAGATCCAGAAAAGGGAAAATATTTGTTATAGTGTTAATTGCATGTTGTTTAAGTACATTTCCCCTCTTTTGGATTTATTTATCTTACATCAATACGGGAAGATTAACAGGTTTTATAAATTCAGTTGTGCAGCGCTATGGTTCCCCTCCTTTAATGCTAAGAATTCGAAACAATGTTTTGTTTAATTTCTTTTCTGTTAATATAAAATCATTAAATATTATAGGATTGATTTCTCTTTTTTATCTTTTCAGAAAACATATAATTATAAAGTATTTTTCTTATTTATTTGGAGCAACATTAATCATTTTTTCTATTGCGACATTTTTAATGAATGCAATGCCTACACATAATTTCTGGCGTTTAGCTATGATTTGGAGTCTTTTGATGCTGCCTTTTACTTCTTACTTACTTTACTTTTTTATAAAAGAAGGAACGAATAAGAAAATTTACTATCTAGTATTTGTAACATTATTTTTAATTTTAATTACCTTATTTTCAAAACAAACAATCGCACATAGCAATTACAGCTATATTACAAAGGATGATGTTGCAGCAGGATATTTACTCGAAAAGTTATTAAAAAATAACAATGATAAGATTTATATAAGCAGCTACAATACCTGGGATCGTTCTAGTGTTATGGTTGCTTCTCAATTTCCCGAAAGATTCGTTAAAAATTTAAATGGGTATTATAACGGTATTGATTTAACAATAAATGTAAGTAAAAAACTCATCGATTATTTAAAAACAATGAAAATTTATTACTTGGTGTTAAGACCTTATTATAAACTTGAAGGTAAAAACCTACTCACAATTAAGAAATTTAAAATGTGGAATATTTACAAAGTTCCAAATTCAGAATAAGATCACCTTACCCTTATATGAAGCTCTTTCAATTGTTCATCGCCCACATTTGATGGAGCTTCGTCCATCAATGAAATTGCACTTGCAGTTTTGGGAAAAGCAATAACTTCCCGGATAGAATTTTCACCGGCAAATATCATAGCCAGTCTATCGAAACCGAATGCTATACCGCCATGCGGCGGAGCTCCGTATTTAAAAGCATTCATCAAAAAGCCAAATTTGTATTCTGCTTCTTCATTGGATATTCCTAGAGCTTTAAACATTTTTGATTGTAATTCAGCATTATGAATTCTTATACTTCCGCCGGCAATTTCACTTCCGTTTAAAACCAAATCATATGCCCGCGCCCTAACTCTTGCAGGATCCGATTCCATGAATTCAACATCTTCTAACCTTGGGGAAGTAAACGGATGGTGCATTGCATAATATCGCTGAGTCTGGTCGTCCCACTCAAACAATGGAAAATCTGTAACCCAAAGTAATTTCGGTTCGGCATCAGTCTTAATTAAATTTAATCGTCTAGCCATTTCCATTCTTAATGAACCCATAATTGAAAGAGCTCTTAATCTTGGTCCGGTTATGATAAAGATCAAATCACCTGGTTTAGCTTTTAGAGCTGCTGTTAAATTTTTCTTCTCTTCATCGGATAAAAATTTTGCTACTGGTGCTTCAAGTTCTGCACCGGAAGCAGATTCTTTGACACGCATCCAGATAAGCCCGCCGGCTCCAAGTTTCTTTACATAATCGGTAATTACGTCCAGTTGATTTCTTGTATACTCACCGAAGCCGGGTGCAAGCAGTCCGGTAATTATTCCTTTATTTTTTATATGATCCTGAAAAACTTTAAATGATGTATTTTCAAAAACATGATTTAGTGTAACCATTTCAAGGTCGAATCTTAAATCAGGTTTATCGCTTCCGTACTTTTCAAGAGCTTCGTCAAAAGTTACTTTTGGAATAGGTAATTTTAATTCACGATTCCAAATTTCCTTATAAAATACCTTCATCAAACCTTCGACCATTTCAAAAATATTTTCTTGATCGATAAAAGACATTTCAACATCTATTTGTGTAAATTCGGGCTGCCGGTCCGCACGAAGATCTTCGTCTCTAAAACACTTTACAATTTGAAAATACCTGTCGAGTCCTGAAACCATCAACAGTTGCTTGTATTGCTGCGGCGACTGAGGAAGTGCATAAAATTTTCCTTTGTGAAGCCTGCTTGGAACAAGATAATCTCTAGCACCTTCAGGCGTACTTTTCATAAGTACCGGGGTTTCAACTTCAACAAATTTATTTTCATCAAAATATCTACGGGCAACTTGATACATTTTGTGACGCATTAAAATATTTTTTTGTAAAGACGGTCTTCTTAAATCCAAGTATCTATATTTTAACCTTACATCTTCACTTGTATCAACTTCATCTTTAACAGGAAACGGAGGAGTTTTAGCTTCATTCAAAATGATTAGTTTATTCACCATTACATCAATCTGCCCGGTTGACAATGATGGATTCTCAGTTCCTTCAGGTCTTTTTCTTACTTTACCTTCTATTGAAATGACAAATTCACTTCTTAGGTTGCCGGCTAATTCATGGGCTTCTTTATTAAAGTTAGGTTCAAATACAACTTGCGTAATTCCGTAACGGTCGCGCAAATCAATAAAGATTAATCCTCCCAAATCACGTCTGGTATCCACCCATCCATTCAAAACAACATTTTCATCAATATTCTTTTCTCTCAAATCCCCGCAAGTATGAGTTCTCGTCTTAAAGTTCATTTTTGCTAATCGTTCTCCTAATAAATAGACATAAGTAAGTGGCAAAAATAATCAATAAACTAAGGGTAAACAAATGATTTAGCTCTTTGAAAAGCATATTCATTCATAAATAATCGATTATTTTTATTTCCAAATTAATTTCGGAAAATTTTTTACATAATTATACATATTTTCATTAAATGAAGTTATTTAACATAAAAACGTATTTTAGAATTATCTCTTATTTAACAGCATAAATATTTGATAAGCTTTCATTTACTTTAAAAACCAATTAAATTTATGATTATTTTAAATAATCTTAATAAAAAATCAATTGAATTATGAACACTGTTGAAATCATCAGAAAAAAAAGAAACGGAAATGAACTTTCGGAAA
>JBJKQE010000033.1:0-5138 GCA_046705645.1 Ignavibacteriaceae bacterium
TTTTTCTTATCGGAATTATTTCACATTTCATTCAGATCAATACGCCCTCATCCCTTGTTTTTCCTTCAGAGGCTTGGTTATGTAATCATGCTTCTCGGCGCCTGCTGGTATTATGCCGAATGGAGGCAAACAAAAACTTCCTTCGTTCTGAATGTCGGAAGAGAATCTCTATTAGTATACTGGCTGCATCTTCAAATAATTTTTAGAAAGTTCTGGAATGATCAAAGTTTTGCTTCTTTATTCGGAAGCAAGTTTAATGTTTTGGAGGCAGCAGCTACAACCGTAATTCTTGCGTTAATAATGATAGATATCGCCAAATATTGGGGAACATTTAAAAGAAAACATAAAAAGACTGCTTCAGGGTTTACCCTGGCAATTGTAAGCCTGGCAATAATTATATTTTTAATCGGCTTTTAAGCCGAATTAATTTAAAATTGAACCAGTCCTTTTTCCTCTACTTTCACTATTCTCTCCTTATAATCAATTAATTCTCTTTTATATTCGGAGGACATTAAAGTAGAAGAAATTATAAAATCCGCAGAGGACCTGTTGTTGGCAATAGGAATATTATAAACAACCGCAATTCTCAGAAGAGCTTTCACATCCGGGTCGTGCGGCATTGGTTCAAGGGGGTCCCAGAAAAAAATTAGAAAATCAATTTTGCCCTCTGCAATTTTAGCACCCACCTGTTGATCGCCTCCTAAGGGTCCGCTCTTAAACCTGTATATATCAAGCTTCAATTCATCCGCAATTATCTGCCCGGTTGTTCCGGTTGCAAAAATTTTATGATCCGCCAGCAGATCACGATTGAATTTCGCCCATTCCAACAAATCGGTTTTTCTGTTATCATGAGCAATTAATGCAATTCTTTTTTGCTTGCCCATTAATACTATTTTTTTCTTCATACTATTTATCCTTAAAAAATCAAAAATATCTGTTTTTATTTGTAATAATTGTTTTTGAGAAATAAACGAAACTTGCGTTAATCAGCACTGAAATAATAAATAAAAATTAAATAATTTAACTTGATTATGAATAATTATTGCTTAATTTTTGATAGAATATTTTATTCTACTTTTTATTGAATTGCGGGAACTTTCACAGATAAATTACAAAACATTATTCTATTTCTTGCCCTAATAGTTTCTTTATAAATTTTTTAAACATTAAAGGAGGCTCTTATGAAAAGCTTTTTCTTGTCGGTACTATCTTTGTTTTTAATTCTTTGTTCAATTCAGATTTCGGCACAGGACAATGAAAACGGTTTGAAAGAAAAACTTCAAAAGATGAATGATGAAGCGGTAAAAGCTCAGTTAGCGGGAGATTACGATATGCTTATTTCTAATTATACAGACGACGCTATCTCACTGCCGAGTTATTCCACTATGATGAAGGGGAAGGATGAAATAAAAAAAGCAATGATGAAAGATAAAGATGCTTTTAAAATAAATGAATTTACCATGACAACACTTGAGGCCTTCGAAAGCGGCGATTTGGTATATGAAATCGGTAAATACAATATGACAATGACTATGAAGGGAATGGATAATCCTGTTACGGATGAGGGTAAATATTTAACTGTTTACCAGAAACAAGACGACGGAACTTTAAAAATAAAAGCTGAAATATGGAATACGGATATGAATCCATGGGCAATGATGGGAAAACAGCAGGAAGAAGAGGAAAATTAATAAAAACAATCATTTCGGCCGCTCTTTATTAAGACTTTTAAAACCAAATTATAGAGCGGCTGGTTATTTCCATTTTATTCGCTTTTTAATTTTACACTATATAAAATATTTCTTCCTTTTATTCGTCTTAATATTATAGAAGTGACATATCAAAGACTCAATATAAAATTTAAAATAAAGGCAACTTATGGCTGAAAGAGTATGCCCGGTATGGATGGGTTATTTTCTTGCAAACCCTCTGAGAAAATTGTATCAAAATCCAAAAAAAATTTTAAGACCTTATATAAAAGAAGGAATGAAAATAATTGATATTGGAAGCGCTATGGGTTTCTTCAGCATTCCGGCAGCAAAATTTGCGGGAAACAAGGGCAAAGTAATTTGCATCGATTTACAGGAAGAAATGCTTGGGCGGTTAAAAACCAGGGCTGTTAAAGCCAAAGTATTTGATAGAATTGAATTACATCATTGTCCTGCAAATACACTAAATATTTAATCATTTAAAGACCAGATAGACCTGGCGCTTGCTTTTGCAGTACTTCATGAAATGCCGGATTTATCAGTCATATTTAAAGAAGTGAACGCAGTACTTAAATTAAATACTAAAATGCTGATAGCGGAACCAAGCGGCCATGTATCGGATCATAATTTTAAACCCACACTGGATATTGCGCTGAAAACCGGATTTAAGTTAATCGATCAGCCTAAAGTAAACGGAAGTAAAACCGCTGTTCTGGAAAAAATACTTAATGCCTAAAAATTTTTATAATTCAATAAATAGAAAATTTTAGCACTATTCTGTATTAGATAAATAAGAGTTCTATCAGCAAAAAGCTCCCATTCATGATGTAAAACCTTTCTATTTTTTATTTAATGTTGTAAATTATTTTTCAAATTGATTTATGCCTGCTGACAATCTCTTAATTAATCATCAATAATTCAATAAGTTATGACGACGCAAGAAGTTATTCGTGTCTTGCGTTACTTGCACTTATTAAAAATTATTATATTATATAAAAATTTAAGTATTATGAAAAAAGTAACGTCTTTCGGAGAAATATTATTCGATATTTATCCCGATAAAAAAAAATTAGGCGGGGCACCGTATAACTTTATTTATCATATTAAAAAGCTGACCGGACAGGGTAATTTTATCAGCAGGGTTGGTAATGATGATTTGGGTAAAGATATTTTATCACTCGCCGGATCGAGCGGATTAGATTCTTATATACAAACAGATAAAGATCATCCGACAGGTACTGCCAATGCAAATCTTGACAACAATAAAATTCCTCATTGGAAAATTGAATTAAACCGTGCTTATGATTTTATAGAAAATAATACTAAGATTAATCAATTAATCGAAAAGGAATCAGACTGTCTTTATTTTGGAACTTTAGCTCAGAGAAATGAAAAGTCCAGAAAAACTATTCAATCATTGTTCGGCAAAAAAATAAAGTACTTTTGCGACCTGAATATCCGGCAGAATTTTTATACTAAAGAAATAATAGAATCCTCGCTTAATGCGGCTAACGCGGTAAAGTTGAATACTGAAGAACTCGACTTAGTAAATAATGTGCTTATTAAGAATAAAACCGGAATTGAAGAATCTGCAGTGCAAATAATGAAAAAATATAAAATAGATTTACTTTGTATAACACAAGGAAGTGGAGGTGCTTTTTTATTTAAAGGAAAAGATTCCGATCATTGTAAAATTAATGTTGATAACATTTTAGATACCGTTGGTGCGGGAGATGGTTACGCAGCAATTTTTTGTCTGGGTTATTTAAATGGTTGGGAAATTTCAAGGCTGAACAAACTTGCCTCCAGGTTTGCCGCAAAGATCGTTACATTTCCCGGAGCGCTGCCTGGCGATGATTCAATTTATAATGAATTTAAGAAAGAGCTTTTTTATGAGCGAGAATAAAGAGGATAAAAAACTTTATATCCAGCTCTACAGCATACACGGCCTGATAAGAGGCCACAATTTGGAATTAGGACGCGATGCTGATACCGGCGGGCAGACAAAGTATGTCCTGGAACTAGCCAATACGCTCAGCATGGACTCGCGGGTTGAAAAAGTAGAATTAATAACCAGACAAATTAAAGATAAAACGGTTTCGGATGATTATTCCAAATCCATTGAAAAGATTAATGATAAATTCAATATTGTAAGAATAAAATGCGGAGGAGGAAAATACATTCGCAAAGAACTTCTTTGGAACCATCTGGAAGAATTCGTTGATAAAAGCATTAAACACATTAAAGCGCAGGGAAGGCTTCCGGATATAATCCATAGCCACTATGCTGATGCAGGTTATGTCTGCAGTGAACTTACAAAATTTTTCGGAATGCCTTTTGTTCACACCGGACATTCTTTAGGAAGAGACAAACTTAGGAAGCTTCTTAACGACGGCGTTCCAATTGAAGATATAGAAAAACGTTATAAAATTACTCATAGAATTGAGGTAGAAGAAAACGTGCTTTATTTTGCCGACTTAATAATTACCAGTACCCATCAGGAAATAAGACAGCAGTATGGAGGGTATAAAAACACAAACGAAGAATTATTCAAAGTAATTCCGCCGGGTGTTGATCTGGAAAAATTCTATCCTTTTAACAATAATCAATTAATTCAGGAAGAAGTAATAAAGTTTAAAGGAATTATAGCAGAAAAAATGATTAAGTTTTTTGTTAAAGTTAATAAGCCGCTTATCCTTACTCTTTGTCGGCCCGATAAAAGGAAAAATATTTCCGGTCTTATTACAGCTTACGGAGAAGACAAAGATCTTCAGCAGAAAGCCAACCTAGCTATATTTGCCGGCATAAGGGAAGATATACAAACTATGCCTGATAACGAACGCGAAGTACTTACTGAGATTCTTCTGTTAATGGATAAATATAATCTATATGGTAAAATGGCTATTCCCAAAAGACACGATACACAGCATGAGGTTCCTGAACTTTACAGAATAGCTGCCGAAACCGGTGGAGTTTTTGTTAATGCGGCTCTTACCGAGCCGTTCGGGTTGACACTTAT
This sequence comes from Ignavibacteriaceae bacterium, assembly GCA_046705645.1. Classification (GTDB taxonomy): domain Bacteria; phylum Bacteroidota; class Ignavibacteria; order Ignavibacteriales; family Ignavibacteriaceae; genus FEN-1297. The sequence goes on from JBJKQE010000033.1 coordinate 4,729, forward strand.
AGAAGCGGCTGCTACAGGAGTGCCTGTGGTAGCTACGGATGACGGTGGTCCGCGAGATATTATTGCAAACTGCCGGAACGGCTTACTCGTGGATGTTTCTGATCCGAAAAATATAGCCGCAGCTTTAAACAAAATTCTCGATAACCAGCCGCTCTGGGATGATCTTTCCCAAAACGGAATAGAGAACGTAAAAAAATATTATACCTGGGATGCACATGTAAAATATTACATAAATGAAATAACGAAGCTGGTCGGAAAAGAAAAAACCAAAAGCGATACTTTTGCAACTGTGGGTAAAAAACTTCTTGATATGAATAAACTTATTGTCAGCGATATTGATCATACTCTTCTTGGCGATGACAATGCTTTAGTTGAATTTATAAGCTTAATAAATAATTTACACAAAGGTA
>JBJKQE010000034.1:0-15798 GCA_046705645.1 Ignavibacteriaceae bacterium
ATTTTTCCAGACCGGTCAAGTGAAAGCAAAAGGAAAATTTGTTATCGGAACAGTTGCTGGAGATTTGCACGACATTGGAAAAAATCTTGTTGCAATGGTAGTCGAAGGAAACGGATGGGAAATTGTAGATCTTGGTGTAGATGTAAGCCCGGCAAAATTTGTATCTGCAATTAGGGAAAATCCTGGTTGTATCGTGGGTCTAAGCGCTTTACTAACTACAACTATGGTAAATATGTCCAAAACTATTAAAGAAATTAAATCTATATATCCGAAAACTGTAATTATTGTCGGTGGAGCTCCTTTGTCTGCCAAAGCAGCGGAACAAATAGGCGCCGACAGTTATGCCGCAGATCCTCAAGGTGCAGTTGCATTTCTAGATAATGTATTAATAAATTAGATTGATTTTAAAAGTACATTTACTTATTAATATTGTATTTAATATAAGGACTATTGATTACCCAACTCAGGTTCTAATTCATGCAAATGCCTTTAAGCCTATTATTAAGAACGGACAAACTTATTTTTCCATGACACTCGGATTCGTGTGATGTCAAAAGTTGAGAAATTAGTCGGCTGCAGAGTAAATATTATGCGGGGCAGCCGCTGCTTCACAACTTCTGCTAATTTAAGTGCTGTTACAATAAAGATAAAAGAATTTTGATGGAAGTTATTTCTTCAGATTATGAATCTGCAAAAGAGATTTACAAAGTCAAAATAAATTTTAATGATTTAATTATCAGCAGAGAAGAAGTTGAATTAATTCTAGATTATAGGAAAGGTAAAATCCCGGATTATTTTTCCGGGATAATAGACAACGTTTTCTTTGAACTTCATGAACGTTGTGAAATAATAGGAGGTTATCAATTACTTGATGTGAAAAAATCATCGGTGCAAGGATTATTTATAGAAAATTATTATTTAAATCTTGATAAAATTATTGCTTCCCAATTTAGAAGATCTGAAAAAGCCGCTGTATTTACTTGTACGATCGGTTCTACAATGGAGAATTGGGCAAAAGAAATGTACAAACGCGGAGATTTTACAACTGCATACATAATTGATACTATTGCATCGGTTACGGTAGAATGTGCGGTTGATCTTCTACATCATTTTATTGCCAACCAAATGCTGCTTCGAGAAATGAAAGTTACAAATAGATATAGCCCGGGATATTGCAACTGGGATGTTTCCGAACAACACAAATTATTCTCATTTTTACCTAAGAATTTCTGCGGTATTGTGCTTACGGAGTCCGCTCTCATGCTGCCTGTTAAATCCGTAAGTGGAATTATTGGTGTGGGAAAAGATGTTAAGTATACAAAATATAACTGCGACAGATGCGGAATTAAAAAATGTACGTTCAGAGCAAAGAGTTTGGCAGAAATAATTTAATACAACATTTTAAAGATATTTTAATTATTTTTTTTTGAGTATTATAAATGACAGATAAAGAATGGGATGTGTTTCAAAAGTAATTATGTAACAATACTAGTGAAGTAGTTGGTTAGATGAAAGAAAGGAATAAGAAATAGAATTTGAGAGATAAAAAATTGCGAAAAAAATTCATAAATACAATTGATGCATTCAATTAATTTGTCTTACAGTGTTTATATTTATATAATGAGTGCGGGCAATTTTTCTAGTTCAAGAAAATAGTATATCAAAAACAAAGGCTGCCTGATGAAGTCGCTTTTAAAATCTGTTAATGAAGCTTATAAAGAACGAAAAAGACTTGTAGTGCCCCTTATAGGTTTTCCGGGGCTAAATTTAACCGGATGCACCGTAAAGCTTGCGCAGCAGAATTTCGGAGAACATTTTAAAGTAATAAAAGCAATAACTGAAACTATTAAGCCTGATGCCGTCTTTCCTCTTATGGATCTTTCGGTAGAAGCGAATGCTCTCGGCAGGTTTACTGTTTTTCCAAAGGAAGAGTCGGCTACCGTAGTTAAAGATTCCTTTACAGATGAAGATATACAAAAAGTTCAAAAGATTAATATTGCATTTGATACAAGATTGTGCGGTTATATTGAAACATTGAAACTTATGAGCATTGGACTTTCCAAAACAATATTAAAGGGAGCGTACGTTACGGGACCTTATACTCTTGCCGCCTTGTTAATGGGGGCGGAAGAAGCCGCCTTGGCAACAATTATGCAAGCCGATGAACTGCATAATATCTGCCGTATTACTACTGAAAAAATACAGGAATATACAAGGCTTTTAATTTCATCAGGTGCACAGATAATTTGTGTACTGGAGCCAAGTGCGGTGATGCTGGGACCTGATCAGTTTGAGGAATTCTCATCCGGTTATGTAAAAAATATTTGCGAAAGTTATAAATATTCTGATGTTTCAACAATATTTCATATTTGCGGAAATTCCATGCATCTTATAGAAAAAATGGCAGCAGCCGGTGTTGATGCATTAAGTTTGGATTCACCCGAGACTGGAGTAGACCTGACTGAAGCTGCCTGTAGAGTCACTAGCGATATTTTAATTATAGGAAATATCAATCCTACCGGAACTATTCTTGTTGGCAAGCCGAACGATATTAAGCATGATGTTATTAAATTATTAAAAGCCATGGATAGTTTCCCGAATTTTATTTTAAGTACCGGCTGCGATCTTCCTCAGGATGTACCGTTAGAGAATATAAAAGCTTTTATGGAAGCGGGTCGTAATTATAAATGGAATTAAAATTACTTCGAATTAAAATAAGGATAAAATAATGAATGGAAATAATCCTGTTCCAAATGGAATGCAAGCAAGTTATCCGTTAAAAGAAAAGGTCGGTAACTTTAGATGGACTATTTGTGCTTTGTTGTTTTTTGCAACAACAATAAACTATATAGACAGACAGGTTATCGGAATACTTGCGGATACATTGGAGAAAAAAATAGGCTTTGATACTATTGACTACGGGTATATTGTTAGTGCATTCCAGGCAGCATATGCAATTGGTCTGCTTCTTTTCGGGAGATTTATAGACAGAGTAGGAACGAAGATCGGCTATTTAATTTCAATTATTGTTTGGAGTATTGCTTCGATCGGCCATGCCTTTGCGGCAACTGCATTTGAATTTGGTGTAGCCAGATTTACGCTGGGTTTAGGCGAATCAGGAAATTTTCCCGCTGCAATTAAATCAACTGCAGAATGGTTTCCCAAAAAAGAAAGAGCTTTTGCGACCGGCTTGTTTAACTCGGGTGCAAATATAGGAGCGGTTGTAGCACCTTTAGTAGTACCTTGGATAACATTAACATGGAGCTGGAGGGAAGCATTTATTTTTACCGGTTTGCTTGGGGTTATTTGGATTGTGTTCTGGATATGGCTGTATGAAATTCCAGAAAAACATAACAGGTTGAAAAAGAAAGAATTTGATTATATAAACAGCGATCGCGAAGAAAAAGAAGAAAAAATAAAAATACCGTGGATAAGTCTTCTTAAATATAGGCAAACATGGGCATTCGTAACCGGAAAATTTTTAACAGACCCTGTATGGTGGTTTTATCTTTACTTCTTACCGCCGTTTTTAGGCAAACAATATCACCTGGATTTGGCACATATCGGATTACCTTTAATTGTAATATATACCATGACAAGTATAGGAAGTATCGGCGGTGGGTGGTTATCGGGAGCTTTTCTAAAAAGAGGCTGGTCGGTTAACAAATCCAGGAAAATTGTTATGCTCATTTGCGCCTTGTTGGTTTTGCCAATTATGTTTGCATCCGTTGTACCTGAATGGTGGGCAGTAATATTAATAGGAACTGCTGCTGCCGCACATCAGGGATGGTCGGCAAATATTTTTACAACAACTTCGGATATGTTTCCTAAGAAAGCAGTTGCTTCCGTAACAGGCTTAGGCGGCACAGCAGGTTCTATAGGCGGTATGTTAATTTCTACGGCAGCGGGATTTATTATTCAGTTTACAGGAAGTTATTATGCATTATTTATCGTCTGCGGGTCTGCTTATTTGGTAGCATTATTAATCTTCCATTTGCTTGTTCCTAATATGGAGAAGGTTGAAATGGCATAAGTTAGGGAGTTTAGTGGTTGGTTGGAATGATTGCATTATCGTATGTTTGAAAAAATAATTTTAATTGCGTAATTCCTATTGCTTACTGTATTTAATTTTAATATAACCTATGGTAAGGAACTAAAACTAAGATAGACGATCTAATTGAATAAGTATGTGTTTGTATGAAGTTACTCCCAGCTTTGCTTACTTCTTACTAAAAAATTGAGTACTAAATCTTAAGTTCAAGAGACCGTATTATTCCCAATTCCAATCCGCGGAGTTCGGCAAGACCTTTCATCCTTCCGAATAATGAATATCCGGGATAAATCCCTATCCTATTTAATTCAGGAATCATAAGATGACCATGATCCGGCCGCATGGGTATCCTATTATTCTTTCTACCTTCGTCTTTTCTTCTTTTCTGTTCTAATAAAAGAATTTTCATTACGTTATAAATATCAATATCACCGTCTAGATGGTTATCTTCGGTAAAATCACCGTTTGGTTTTCTTACGACATTTCTAAGATGAACAAAATTAACCTTACCGACAAAGGTTTGAGTAATTTCTACAAGATTATTATTGTACCCGGCGCCTAATGAACCTGTGCATAAGGTTAATCCGTTGAAAGGGGAGTCGACTACGTTTAATATTTGTTCAATATCTTTTTTAGTTCCGACAATTCTCGGCAATCCAAGTAAAGAAAACGGCGGATCATCGGGGTGAATAGCCATGAAAACTCCAGCTTCCTCTGCTGCAGGAATTATTTCTTTTAAGAAAAGCTGCAAATTTTCTCTTAATTTATTTTCACCAATTTCATCATATTCACTTATAGCTTTTCGGAATTCTTCCAATGAATATGTTTCAAGGGATCCGGGTAAACCTAGAAGAATTGTACTTTTTAATTTATCAATTTGATTCGTATCTAATTTATTAAAATAATTTTTTGCCTCATTTATTTGATCGTCGGAATAATTTTTTTCCGCTCCTTTTCTTTTTAACATAAAAAGATCAAATGCAGCAAACACTCTGGATTCAAACTTTGAAGTTATTGAGCCGTCTTTAAATTGTACGGTAAGATCAGTTCTCGACCAATCGAGGACAGGCATAAAATTGTAGCATACCGTATTTATACCGCATTTACCTAAATTTATAATTGTCTGATTATAATTTTCGATTAATTGTTTAAAATTGTTTTTTCGTTTCTTAATGTTTTCATGGACAGGGACACTTTCAACTACGGACCAATTTAAACCTTCTGATTCTATTAAATCTTTTCTTTTTATTATCTCTTCGGTTGCCCAAACTTCGCCCACAGCAGTTTGATGAAGTGCGGTTACAATTCCAGTTGCACCTGTCTGCTTAATTTCTTTTAAAGTGATCGGGTCTTTAGGCCCAAACCACCGCCATGTTTGTTCAAATGCCATATGCTTTTTAATTAAGAATTAAAAATTTATAATTAAGAGTTTTTTTATTCAAGGATTCATAATAAAGTTTAATTAAGATAAATGTTTTTAGATAGAATTGTTAAACTGGAATTACTTTTTAATTAAACTCCGCTAAATGCGCTAAAACCTCCGTCAATAGGAATTACAATCCCTGTAATAAATTTTGAAGCTTCACTTGACAGGAAAAGGACAGTGCCGATAAGTTCTTGAGGTTCTCCAAAGCGCTTAAATGGAGTTAAATTTATAATTGTTTTGCCTCTATCTGTTAGCGAACCGTCTTTGTTGGTTAAAAGGGTTCTATTCTGTTCTGTTAAAAGAAAACCGGGAGCAATTGCGTTAACTCTTATACCGCTGCCGTATTTAAAAGATAATTCAACCGCCATCCATCTGGTAAAATTATCTATTGCGGCTTTGGCGGCCGAATAGCCGACAACGCGTGTTATAGCTCTTGAAACAGCCATAGAAGAAATATTTATTATTGAACCTTCTTTTTGTTCCGCCATTGTCTTTCCGAAAATTAAAGTCGGCAGGACAGTCCCGTTTAAATTCAAATCTGTCACTTTTTTAAATTGATCGAATTCCAGATCAAATACATTTTGGTTTAATCCAATAGTTGCGCCGTTCATATTTCCGCCCGCAGCATTAATAAGTACATCAATCCGGCCGTACTTATCCAAAATAGTCTTTCTAACTATTTCAATATTTTCTTTATCAAGAACGTTACACTTAAACCCTGAAACATTATTATTGAATTCATGAAGTGTATCAACTTTCTTATTCAAGTTATCTTCATTAATATCCAGAAGTACAACTTTACTTCCTGAACTTAAGAATCCCCTTGCCATTTCTCCGGCAAGTACGCCCGCACCCCCGGTTAAAATTATTATTTTGTCTTTAAGATTGAATAGATTCTTAGAATCATCCATTATCTGCCTGTAAAGTTTGTTAAATTAATTTTCAATAGTGAATAAACAATGAGCAATCCGACACAATAAAGTGTATGTTCAAATAAAATTGAATCGGTTCAATATTATAAATAAAAAGTCAAAATGTCAACCTAAGAAGTTCTAATGTGTGCACTTTTTTATTGGTTTAAGTATTTTTTACTATGTCTAAGCTAAATGAGGAAAGAACCTATGACTTATGAAAAGTCAACATTTAATTTTGATAGGACTTAATTTAATCTCAATTATTTATTATAAGAAAGAGAAATGAAAATTAATTTTTTGATGATTAAGCTTTTGATTTTATCAATTTTCTTATCGACTTAAGTGCATGATTCATCAGCCATTCCTGGGAATCTATGCCTTTCCTGCCGTTTTCTGGATTAATAAAACTATAATTCATCTCCGGGTGAAGCTCTCTTGCTTTACAATTATCTTTTAACGAAAATTTTAATACGGTCTTTAACAGTTCATTTTTTAAAACAGGATCTTCTACGGGAAAAGCTATTTCCACTCTTCTGTCCAGGTTACGCTGCATCATATCGGCGCTGCTTAAATATAATTCTTCGTCGCCGTTATTATAAAAATAAAATATTCTGCTGTGTTCAAGAAATCTGCCGACAATACTTATAACATTAATATTTTTGCTGAGACCTTCTATACCTGGAATAAGGCAGCAAATTCCTCTTACAATCAAATCAATTTTTACACCCTCGTTGCTTGCTTCATATAATGCGCTTATTATTGCCGGGTCAACCAGGGCATTTAATTTAAAAATTAATTTCCCTTCATTTCCGGCTTTTACATTGTCGATCTCTCTTAATATTAATGCAAGGAATTTTTCCCGCATGTTAATGGGTGCAACTATTAATTTTTTAAAATCAGTCTGTTTGGAATATCCCGTCAGGTAATTAAATATATCCGAAACATCCGCACAAATATCTTCTTTGCAGGTAAAGAAACCTAAATCAGTATAAAGTTTTGCGGTTGCAACATTATAATTACCTGTAGATAAATGAACATATTTCTTTACTCCCTCGGCTTCTCTTCTAACAACAAGAGTCATTTTAGCGTGTGTTTTTAAACCGACTAACCCATATACAACATGAACACCTACCTTTTCAAGTTCGCGCGCCCAGAAAATATTATTCTGTTCATCAAATCTTGCTTTTAATTCAACTAATACAGCTACCTGCTTTCCTCTTTCAGCAGCTTCCATAAGATATTTAATTATAGGGGAATCGGTTCCAACTCGATATAATGTTTGCTTAATTGCTAAAACATCAGGATCCCGTGCTGCCTGCTTGATAAAATCAATTACCGGGTTAAATGAATGATAAGGATGGTGAAGAATGATATCGTTAAGCTTAATAGTTGTAAAAACATCTTCTTCGTTGTCGAAAATTTTGGGTATTACCGGATAAAAAGGTTTTGATTTCAAATGATGAATAGGCAGGTCATAAAGGGTAATTACGTCGCTCAAACCTAAAGGTCCGGAGAAAACATGAACATCATCTCTTTTTATTTGTAAATTAACCATTAAGGTCTCAAGCATAAAGTCAGGCATCTGTTCTTCAACTTCTAGTCTTACCACCGTTCCAAATCTTCTCTGGCGGATATTCTCCTCAATAACTCTTAATAAGTCATCTGCTTCGTCTTCCTGAAGTTCGATATCAGTATCGCGGGTAATCCTGAATTTATGCGCTTCCACCATTTCCATTCCCGGAAATAAAAGAAATAAGTTAGCCTTGATTAAATCTCCCAGCCAAATAAATTTTGCACCGAATGAGCCGTTAGTCTGGATTTTTTTATCGGGGTTAATAATACTATCAATTTGCATCAGGCGCGGTAAAATGCTTGGAACCTTAACCCTTGCAAAATGATTTTCTCCGTTAGGCTTTTTTACAAGGATTGCCAGACTTAAACTTAAATTTGAAATATAAGGAAACGGCCTTCCTGGATCGAAAGCAAGCGGAGTAAGGACCGGATAAATTTCTTTTTTAAAATATTCGGTAAGAATTTTCTTTTCTTCTTCCGAAAGATCATCATACTCGGCAACTTCCACATTATATTCTTTAAGTGCAGGAACTACATTATTCAGCCACAATTCCATTACCTGCTTTAACATAGGCTTAAGTGTCTTTTCAATCTTTTGAAGTTGTTGCAAGGGGGTAAGTCCGTCGATAGTTGGCTCAGCGACATTTGCGGCAATTTGTTCCTTTAACCCGGAAATTCTTATCATATAAAATTCATCCAGGTTAGTGTGAAAGATTGAAATAAATTTTACCATTTCAAGAAGGGGTAAGTCCGGATCAAGCGCTTCTTCTAAAACCCGTCTATTAAATTCAACCCAGCTCAAATCGCGGTTGAAAAAATTATTCGGATCGTTATATTTTTTTAATAATTCTTTACCAGTCATTGCTCATTTAAATTTGAATACGTGAATATAAGATAATTATTCCATTATTTCTGTATAAATCGGTAATTCCAAAAATTGAATTAAATTGTTTAGAACGTGCAAAACAAAGCAATTAAGTATTAAAACAATTGAAGCTGGGAAAAATATTTTCATTAAAAATTTCCGATGCAATTCAGTTAATATTAAATGTGAATAAGTTACGGATAAAGAAAAATATTCGCTGTTATCTATTTGTTAAATTAAATTATAAAGTAAAAATAAAGGGATATTTTGGCGCAATTATTGTTAAATTATTTCATATATTCCGTAATATTCAAGCCGCTTAATAGCAATAGATTGCGGAGATAAAATATTTAAACCGGTTCGGCAAAATGCTAGGGGGCTAAATGAAAAGAGTGATACTTTTTTTAACTATTCTTCTACCTTCGATAATTTATCCTCAGAGTAAATATTATACCTTTTCCGAATTAAACGGAATGGAAGACCAATCCGGAAATACGCATTTGTTTTACAGGATGTATTTTCTAAGCAATAATTCATCCTTTTATGAAATGGAAAATAGTATTTATCACCTGAATCTAAAATCAGGTACAGATAGTCTTTTCTTGGGAGAGGGAATTTATCAAGATGAACATCAATCAACTTTTTCTTATATAAGCGATTATAAATTTTGGAATAGAAATTCATCAAAATATATTTATTGCGGTTCTTGGGCCGGGGGCATGGATATCACTCTACATGCTTTTGTAAAGCGTTTTGATATGTCTTACGGTATTACCATTTATAATACATCTTTTAGTTCATTCCTGGAAATTTCGCGGCAGAACGACAGTTTGGTATTTGCCGACATAGGTTCTTCTTGCATTAGTACAGATGGAGGGAAATCATGGGATACATTGAAGGCCAACTTTCATTTTATTTCTTTAAATCCTTTTAATGATCAAATAATGTTTTGTAGTAAAAATGGAGGTGGATTATATAAATCAACTGATCAAGGGAAAAATTTTTATTTAGCCAATACTGGATCATTAGATCCTCAAAAAGATAAAATGTTTTTTTACAAAGATGATATTCATGTTTATCTATTAGAAAATAACAGTCTTTTAGTTTCAAATAATAGGGGAGAATTATCAAGTTGGTCCGAAATTTATAGTGGTAATAATTCAATTTATGTCAGCTTAGACAGTACTAAAAATGGAGATCTATATTTAACAGATGGGAAAAATATTTTTCATTCATCTAATTACGGGGATAGTTTTACACTCTTTAAAAAATTAGATCAAGATATAGTAGGAATTTATAAAAAACCTAATTCCGATAAACTATATGCAGCCACAAAATACAAGCTTGTTGAAATAAGCGGTGATTCGATTAAGACTTTGAAGAGCCGTCCGATTAACCCGAAGATTTTGAGTTTTTTCCCTCTTAAAATTGGTGATAAGTGGATTTATAAAGAAAGGATGACGGTAATTCCCGAAGGAGATATGTTTTACAGTAATCATGTTATTTCAGTGATTGGGGATACTTTGATGTCTAATAACATTAATTACAAAATTGTTTTAGATAATATGAATTATAGGTTCTTAAGAACTGATTCAACAGGCGGTGTTTATGAATATTTCCCATACATGTATCCAGATTCGGTTGATAATGAGACTTTATATCAAGACTTAATCATGAATACAGGTGATACCGTCGAGTCAAATTGGAAAAACCACAATGGGAAAATAATTTTTTTATCCCAAGATTCAGCATATACTTGCGGAGTTAAAGTTAATACCATGAATTATGAATTTTTTTCAGGTACTTATCAATCAAGGTATCAATTAGCGGAAGGTTTAGGAATTAGTATAATGAATATCGGACAGGATTTTGACTTTGTAGATGATACGCTTAAAGGTGCTGTAATAAACGGCGTAGTTTATGGCGATACAACAGTTACCGGTATAAAAGGACAAAAAAATATTCCTCTTCAATTTACTTTATTTCAAAACTATCCAAATCCATTCAACCCGTCAACAATAATCAAATATGAAATTTCAAAAGCAGCAAATGTAAAGATAAAAGTTTATGATGTACTTGGAAGAGAGATTGCGACTTTGTTAAACTCCACTCAAAAAGCCGGACAACATGAGGTTGAATGGAATGCGAAGAATTACGCAAGCGGAATATATTTTTACCGAATAAGGGCAGGGGAGTTTGTTTCCACAAAGAAGATGTTATTAATAAAATAGGAGCGGCCCCAAAAGAGGGACTTAATGGTACAAATAGAAAATTATATAAAGAGTTGAGGAAGTTGGGAAATGTTAAACAACAAATTATTCTTTTTGCTTTTTTTATTGATATTCTTACCGATCAATATTTTCCCCCAGTTAAAGCTTCGTATTTCAACAGATAAAAATTCTTACAATTATGGCGAAGTTATTCATATTTACTGTACTGTAGAAAATACTACCGATACTTCTATTACAATTATTTCCGGCAGTTATAATAGCTGTCAAGCTGTATTTTCTTTTAATGATTATATTTCAGCAGACTGGGAAAAATGTCTTCCTCTAGTTCAGCAGCTAATTTTTCCACCACATGGAGAAAAAATCTATACATGGACAATAGATCCGGAAAGATTCGGCTTACCTAACCGTAATGGAAAACAAACTTTAATCGGTTATTTTCTTGGAGGACTTAAAGATACAGTTTATATAAACGCCCCGGTATATAATGGCGGAGAATTGTGGGTGGGTTACGATACAAATAATATTAAAAGGATTAAAAAATTAAAGGATAGTTTTGATGTAAAAGTTATTGATAGTTTAAGGTATAATAATCTCAATATCATTGATGAAAATTGGGAGCTCAGCGGCAGTCCTATAGACAGTCTGTTTAAGAAATTTAAACAAGATACCGTGTTTAATTCCGTACAGTATAATAGAGATATTGCCTACGATTCAATTTATATAACGGAAGTAAAACAAATAACTTTAAAACCGGAACAATTTAAATTATATAATGCCTACCCGAATCCGTTTAATCCCTCAACAACAATTAAATACGAAATTCCGAAAGAAAGTAATGTAACGATAAAAATATTTGATGTGATGGGAAGGGATGTAACTACTTTGCTTAATACCGAACAAAAAGCCGGTGAACATGAAATTGAATGGAATGCTAAAAACTTTTCAAGCGGAATATATTTTTATCAAATAAGGGCAAAGGAGTTTGTTTCAACAAAGAAGATGTTATTAGTAAAATAGGGTTTCATATGAAACTTACATCACTATTATTTTTAACACTAATTATATATGCTTCCGCCTGTGCTCAGGAAACAGTTTACGAAGGTTCCTTATTGAGAATCAACTTTAATCAATCTGTCATAGATACTTTGGATAGAGTTGGATATTGGCAATCAATAAAAACATTTAACAGCTATACAGTAGAAACTTTTAAAAACATATTCTCTTGTAGAAATCACCTTTATTTTATTAAAAATATTTCATACAGCGGTAGCACAGCATCTTACGGTCCTCCGCCGTCTTTCCAGACAAAGCTCATCGATTTTTATGCAAATAATGAAGCTCCGCTGTACGGAGCATATTATCCGGAATGCGGTACTGGGATATATTTATCCGATGAAACTAAGATATTACCTGCAGACAGCGGATTTATATTTACAAATAATTTAGCTCGTATCGGTTATTTGTTTTCAGAAGATTCACTTTTCCCGTTAACTAACAATGTAGGTAAAATAAATGCAATTCAAATTATCGGAAGGGTAAACGATAAATATTTACTTACTATAATAGACACGACAAGCTACACTTATAATTATTATCTCTTCCATTTCAATAAAAACCATAAAATAATTCTCGATAAGAAAGTCTATTTCCCTGGAATGGAATGCACATTTTTACCTGCACCAATAAAAAGCCAACAGTTGAACGATTCATTATTCATAATCAGTTTTGAATGGACAAACTATTTATTTATTGATCTTCTAAAAGATTCATCTTTTATTAAAATTGATTCATTAGAAGTTGGTTCCCCTTCTAATTTCTGGACTTATATAAACGACAACCTATATTATGTTAATGGCTCAAATCTTGTTAAAAGATTATTCGATAAGAATAACTTAGCATTTGGAGAAGAAAAAACAATATTTAACTGCGGTGGTAATTCTAATGCGGATGTGTATGATAGATATTTTACTGCTCTGAATAACGATACTTTATATATTTATTCATTAACCGGCGATAAATTTATAAACAAACTACTTTTAAATTTTAATCCAAAGTATATTAATGTTCTTGTTGATTCACCCTATATTTATGTTCCTATGCTCGATAAAATTACCGGGGTTAAGGATACTAAGACTTTTCTGCGCGAATTTTATTTATCACAGAATTACCCCAATCCTTTTAATCCATCAACAACAATCAAATATAAAATCCCAAAAGAAAGCAACATTACAATTAAAATATTTGATGCACTGGGAAGGGAAGTAACAACATTATTAAATGCCAAACGGAAAGCAGGTGAACATAATGTTGTGTGGAATGCAAAAAATTATGCAAGCGGAATTTATTTTTATCAAATAAGGGCAGGGGAATTTGTTTCAACTAAGAAAATGTTATTGCTGAAATAATTCTTAAGGCGAAAATTAATTCACTTAATTAATTTAAACAATAAAAGGTTTTCAACGAGTTATAATAAATCCAAAATTATGAGTGAATTTCTTAGATAAAGTGTCTCTTGTTAAACACTAACATTTTCAGTTCTAAATATTTTTTGCAGCTCTCTTGATTTCCTTTCTTTCCATGAGCCTTTATGGTAAGCATAGCCGGTAATTAAAGGCATCGCAATCGTAGCCTCGGAATAAACCATCTGTTCAAAGGTTGTTTCAACTTTACCCCATGAACTGGCTTCTTTTAAAGTTGAACTGGAAAGAGCGCCGTCCCTAACATCCGCAACCGTAATTTGTACCGCGTATTTATGCATCGGTACATCTTCCTGCAGAATATCTGCAGCAACAACTATATCTTGAGTAAAGTTTTTAGGAACACCTCCTCCGATCATAAAAATACCGGTCTCTTTTGAATTTAATTTGATCTTAGTTAATTCTAGAAAGTCTTTTGCAGAATCTATCGAAGCATGTTTATCCGGATTCTTTGTCTGATGCATTACAAAACCAAACCCTGCGGAACAATCGGAGAAAGCTGGAACGAAAATGGGCACATTCTTTTTATAAGCAGCATAGATAATAGAATCTTCAACTTTAGGCCCGCCGTTTTTATCGAGATATTTTCCAAACTCTACGAGAAGTTCTCGCGAAGAATATGGTTTCGGCTCAAGGCTGTCAAAAATCTTTGCGGTTGTTTCATCACAGACTCTAAGTTCATCCTCATCAATATATGTATCATAAATTCTATCGATATGTAATTCCCTTAATAGATTATCATCGCTGAAAGGAGTTCCGATATAATGTTTAAATCCTAATGATTCAAAAAAGTCCTGGTCAACCATTAAAGCTCCGGTTGATACAATTGCATCTACCATATTGTTAGATACAAGGTCATAAACAATTTTTTTCAAACCTGCACTAAAAATACTTCCGGCAAGTGTAAGAATTATGCTGCAGTCTTTATCGTGAAGCATCATGTCGTAAATTCTGGAAGCTCTATTTAAATCTCTTGCTGAAAAAGCCATCTTTTCCATCGCATCAACCAGCGGTATAACATTGTGCTGTTTAATATCGATATGCTTAATTACATCTTTTAAGAAATCCTTTTTGCTTGCCATTTTTAACTCCTAAAAATAAAATTTGGTTTTTTATAAATATAAGTATGATAAACTTAAAAAAACATTTTAGCCATTCTTAAAACACCTTGCTTCCAAGGAACCCGGTGGGAAACTCCGCTTTGATTCTTAAATTCATTTTTGTGTTCGGCATACCATTTATAGTTTCTTACAAGTGCGTCTTTATTCGAATATTTAGGTTTGTATCCTAAAGTTTTTTCCGCTTTTTCTATTGATACAAAAGAATCTTTTGAAGCTGTTTCATAAACCCACTTATATAACGGTGAAAGTTTGAAAGCTTCAAGAATTCTTAAAGTAAAAATTATCGGTATTTCAGGAAGGCCGACTATCTTTTTACCATAGCCTGCATAATCAAGCACTGATTGATAATCTTCCTTCATAGTCGTATACTCTTTTGCGCCAATGTTAAAAGTGTCGTTAACTTTATTTTTATCCAATGTAGCGCATAGATAAATTGCATCACAAAGATCTTCCACATCAAGAAGCTGATAACGGTTATTCCCGTTTCCTATCATTGGAAAACCTTTACCGTCATATGCCCAATCATAAAGTAAATCAAATACACCTAGTCTTTCCGGTCCTACAAATGATTTTGGTCTTATAATAGAAACACACATTCCTTCGTTTCTGTATTTGATGCATTCTTGTTCGGCTTGAATTTTTGATTTACCGTAAGGACCGACACCGTCAAGTTCATCATTCTCAAAAATCGGGTGATGATCCGGAATACCGTATACTGCGGTGGAAGAAATATGAATAAATCTTTCCACATTATTTTCCTTTGCCGTTTCAAGTAAAGTTTTTGTACCGCCAATATCAGTTGAAAAAATTTCCTCAGGCTTATATAAAGGAAGGGCGGCAGCAGTATGAATAACAACATCTACATTTTTCATTGCCTTTGAAACATCGGCTTTATTTCTAATATCTCCTGTTATTATTACTATTTTATCATTCATATCCTTGTAATCAAATTGTACAATATCTAATGAAACAACTTCGTGTCCTTTGGAATGAAAATATCTTACTAAATTAATCCCAAGAAAACCTGCACCGCCTGTAATGAGAACTTTCATTTAAAGTATAACTCCTAAAAAATTTAATAATTCCTTGCAAAATTAATACTTTTACCCAAGGTCTACAACTTTTGATGATAATAAAGGAA
>JBJKQE010000035.1:0-18193 GCA_046705645.1 Ignavibacteriaceae bacterium
ATTTTTCAAACTTAAAAGTAAAGACGGATATGATCTTTACTGCAGAGAAATCCTTCCTGCAAATTTTGATTCAACTAAAAAATATCCAGCACTCGTTTACGTATACGGGGGACCGGGAATTCAATTAATAACAAACAGCTGGCTTGGCGGCGCTGGTTTATGGCTTAATTACATGGCAGAGCACGGATATGTTGTTCTCACATTGGATAATAGAGGCTCTGCTAATCGCGGGTTAGCTTTTGAACAGGTAACATTCAGGCATTTGGGAACAAACGAAATAGAAGATCAAACTATCGGTGCAGATTATTTAAAAAGTCTGCCCTATGTTGATTCAACCAGAATGGGAGTTTTCGGATGGAGCTTCGGCGGTTTCATGACTACTTCTTTAATGACACGAAGACCGGGATTATTTAAAGCAGCAGTTGCAGGCGGCTCAGTAATAAACTGGGAATATTATGAAGTAATGTATACAGAAAGATATATGGATACTCCGCAGGCAAATCCGGATGGCTATAAAGAATCAAATCTTTTAAACTATGTTCAAAACTTAAAAGGTAAATTGTTAATGATTCACGGGACAAGTGACCCAATTGTTGTATGGCAGCATGATCTTATGTTCATTAAAAAATGTGAAGATCTCGGAATCCCAGTGGATTATATGGTTTATCCCGGACAGGAACACGGTGTAAGAGGAATTGATACTTTTCACTTATATGATAAGATTACAAATTATTTTAAAGATAATTTATAATAAGGTTTATAAATAATTTGATAAGGCTGTTTCAAGATTGTGAATGCAAAATTGAAACAGTTTTTTTATTAATAGAATAGCATCAAACCATTATTAAATGCCTGCTTCTTCTATTAAAACGGAGAGTTAACATAGTGGCTGAAGAAGTTAAGCCAATTAATAAACCAATCCAAACTCCGACCACTTGTAAATGGAAAGTAAATCCTAATAAATATCCTACCGGCAGTGCTATTACCCAGTAAGCAATAAAAGTTATAAGTGTAGGAATTCTAACATCTGTCAGACCACGCAAAATTCCAATTCCTACAGCTTGAGTACCGTCAGAAATTTGGAAAATAGCTGCAATGATTAGTAATGTTGAAGCGTATGATATTACTATTGGATCACTTATATAAAGCGAAGGAAGAAACTTTCTGAAAATAATAAATATAATACCGCAAGAGGCCATTACTAATTCTCCTAGTACAATTGCTGTAAAACCTGCTTTTCTAACTTCCTTGATATCCTGCTTCCCAACTGCATTTGCAACCCTAATTGCGCCGGCAGAGGAAATCCCCAATGTCATCATAAACGAAATGGAAGCTAAATTTATTGCAATTTGATGAGCGGCTAATTGTTTTGTTCCTAGCCAGCCGACAATAATTACGGCTGATGAAAATGCACCTACTTCAAAAATATATTGAAACGCACTCGGTATTCCCAAATTCAGGATTTTACGAATTACATGAAAATTTAGTCTGCTGAAATTAAATTTGGTATCAAATTTATTAAACCTTTTTGCTTTCATTACATAATACATTATAACCAGGCCCATAAAAAGTCTGGAAAAAAATGTTGCCCACCCTGCTCCATTTAAAGCCATCATTGGGAATCCGAACTTTCCATAAATTAAAATCCAATTAACCGCGGCATTAATTAAATTAGCAGCTAGAGTAACAACCATTGCCGGACGCATAATTCCAAAACCTTCAATAAACTGTTTATATGTTTGAAAGATCATCACTGGAATAATTGAGTAACCTAAAATCCTTGTATAAGAAATTGCCTGCTGTGCAACTTGAGAAGGCTGATTTAAATACTTGATTAAATCACTTCCTAAAAAAGTTAGAATTAAAAGTATTATACTGAGGATAGAGTTAACAATTATTGACTGCTTAAAAATTATACCGCAATCTGATACTTTATTTGCACCGACAGCAATGGCAACAAGCGGAGTAACAGCATAGGAAACACCAATTCCTATAATTAGTATTATCATGAAAAGACTATTTCCCAATGCTGCTGCAGCAAGCGGAGCTGCTCCCAAAGCACCTACCATTATACTATCAACCACTCCCATCATTATCATTCCAAGCTGTCCGATCATAACCGGATATGCGAGTGTTATTGTATATTTTGCATGTTCTTTAATTGTCGGCATAAAATGAAACCAACTTCTCTAAACGAGAAGTATAAATAATTAGATTAAAAATTAAAATTCTTTGAAATGAAATAAGTTAAAAATTACAATGTTTATCTAGAATGAGTACAATTAATTTTTATAAGATAGAAAAATTCATTTGCCTAATTTATAGAATATTTATTTTTTCTAGATTATAATTTTTTATTTACTACCGAATTGACTGAAATACCGGCAGCATTTGATGAAGTAAAATAGTAATTACTATTTGATGTTAAACTATCAATCTGGTTTATTGAGAGTATTTCATTTGAATGAATGTATCCTTCTAATTGAGCCGGTACAATTTGAGTATGTTCCATGGGATTAGATTTCACTTCCGAAATCCCAATTGCTGCTAATCCCCCAAAAAGGAAAAATAGACTTAAAAAGACTAATAAATAGATAAATAATTTCATTTTAATTCCCTCAAACTAAACTGAAAATAATTTTAAGAAAAATAGAATCGTGTTTAGTTAATATAAAATCAGTATTAAACGTATAAATGTCAACATTTTAGCTTATTTAAGTTATAGAATTAACTTTGAGATAATTAATATTGATATTTACCTTTGGAATGAAATAGCTAAATTTTATCAGCGGAAAGGGAGAGATTCGAACTCTCGGTACCCGTAAAGGTACACACGCTCTCCAGGCGTGCCAGTTAAACCACTCCTGCACCTTTCCGAAATTGGACTGCTAATATAATTATTTCATCACCTTATAACAAAAAATTGAGGTTTATTTATAAATGATTTTATAAAATTACTTTTAGGAATTAAATTTAATAAGATTTAATATTTAGTGAAATAATTTGGCAGGGACAAAAAGGATAGCTAAATTTGCGTTAATAAAATTTATTATTATCATCTGGAGAGATGCCGGAGTGGTTGAACGGGGCGGTCTCGAAAACCGTTGTACTGAGTAATCAGTACCCAGGGTTCGAATCCCTGTCTCTCCGCTGAGATTAATCGAATTGCGAAAGTTGCTATTATTAACGATTTTCGCATTTTTTATTTACAATAATATTGTATAAAAAATCGTATTATTTTCGTCAATACCCTCCTTGATGGTTTTGCTAATTAGGAGAATTACTTATACAATTATGCGGATATATTGAAGTCAGTAATTATTCTTATCATAAATTTTAAGGATATGTGATCCAATTTTGTTAATTTTATTAGATAAATTTTGAATTAAAGAAAAAGGGATTTAATAAATTTAATGGTTAAAAGACAATCTTCCTTATTTTTGGGTATTGTCCTATCAGTAATAGTTTTTTTAGCAATCATCTTGAGTATTCAGTATTTGGATGCTGTAATTGCTATTAGAGTTATGCATTTTATCAGATCTATACGACCTCTGCATAAAGTAACCGAAGACATACCGGATATTTTGCCGGTTATAGTTGCAGTAGGTACATTATTAATGTGGGCTATTTATTTTTATAGAATATATAAGGGGAAAAATGACAAAGAAACCCATTTCTTATTACTAGAAGCAACAACATTACCTATTTCTTATATACTTAAAACTTTCTTTAAATTTATGTTCGGGAGAACCAGTCCCCGCCCATGGCTTCTGCACCACAAACCTTTAGTATTTGAATGGTTTCACAGACATGGAAGCGGCAGTTTTCCTTCCGGCCATATGACTGTATTTGTTGCTCTGGGTATTGCAGTCTTGATCTATTATCCTAAATATCGTAAGTCTGTTATAGCATTTTTAATTCTTCTTGGAATTTCACTAATCGGAACTGATTATCATTTCTTAAGTGATGTAATTGGCGGAGCGTACCTTGGTTTTATTACTACTTATTTATTGAATTATTTATTTCAAAAAAGAAGATCAGAGTTTGATTTATTAAATCATTAATATCAAATGATAAATTTTTTTTCATTTGTTCTGAAATTCAATTTTAATTCAAATATAATTCTTTTAGTTTCTAATTAAATTAATCACCTAGATTTTAGAAACGTACCTTCCTGAAGTTCTTCAAAGGCTTTTTTTAACTCAGCTTGAGTATTCATAACTATCGGGCCGTACCAGGCAACCGGTTCTTTTAATGGTTTCCCGGAAATTAATAAAAATCGAATTCCGTCATCTCCTGCTTGAACTGTCACTTCATCGCCGCTTTCAAAAAGGATGAGAGAACGATTGTCAGCTTCAGTCGGCGGTGATGTATCAAGCCAACCGACACTTTCGGTAGGAACAGCCAGTGGACCTGATGCATTACAGAATTTCCCGGAACCTGCAAAGACATAAGCAAATGCATTATTCCTTGTATCAATCGGAATAGTTTTTCTTTTACCCGGAGGGACGGAAACATCAATATAAATAGGATCTGCAGCTATTCCATCAACCGGTCCTTTTTTTCCCCAGAAACTGCCGCAGACAATTTTTGCAGCAGTTCCATCATCATCAATTACTTCAGGTATACCATCTGATTTAATTTCCTGATAACGAGGAGAAGTCATTTTAAGTGATGAAGGAAGATTTGCCCAAAGTTGAAAACCATGCATCCTTCCTTTCGGATCGCCTTTCGGCATTTCCTGGTGAATAATTCCGCTTCCTGCTGTCATCCATTGAACATCGCCGGATGAAATTATGCCTTTATTGCCCATGCTGTCCCCATGTTCAACACTTCCGGCAAGTACATAAGTTATAGTCTCAATTCCGCGGTGAGGATGCCAAGGAAATCCTGCAATATAATCTTCAGGCCGTTCATTTCGGAAATCATCCAATAAAAGGAAAGGATCGACTTCGGAAGGATCTCCAAACCCAACTGCCCTGCGAAGATTAACTCCGGCTCCTTCGATTGTAGGCTGAGCTTTCAGTATTTTTTTTACCGGTCTTATTGACATAACATCCTCCTCATATTTACAAAGAATTTTATTTAAAATAAAAACAAGATGTTGTGATATAAATTCGGAAAATAGAACTTACGTAAAAAATTATATCGTAAGATGATACCCCTTTTTATTACAAAGGAGTATCTTCACCTATAATTTGATGTGACTTATTTTTAATCTAAAATATATAAGATAAAGAGATATTTCCGTAAAAAGTTGATTTATAATTTCCCGGAATTATATAACCATCACCGGTTCCGCCATCTTTTGCCTGTTCTAATCCTTGAATATTTGGACCAACAAAAAGGAATGTATAATAAGTGCTGTTCAGTAAATTATCTCCGCCGGCAAATAAATTAAGTAAAAAATGATCTCCCAATTCTTGCTTATAACCGACTTTAGCGCTTAATAAACTATAAGCTTTTACATAAGTAGAGTTATCAAAAGTAACCGGTACTTTATCAACATATTGATAAGTCCCGTAAAGATAAATACCGGAATTCATTTGCAAATCTAATCCGAGGTTAATCATATTTTTGGGAACACGTGCGACATATTTACCTGAATAGTCCGAAGCTCCGGGATTATTACTGCTTTTGAAATCAACATATTTAAAATTAGAGTATGTATATGACACCCAAGGACGAACTAAAGAAACAGTTTGGTCAGGATTTTCAATTGCAACATAATTAAGTGATAATTCGAGACCTTGATTCCTCTGCTTGCCTGCATTTGTTGTAAATGTTATGGAATTAGAAGTCTCCCTGATAAGTTTATTTGTATTTTCAAGGTCAAACAAAGAAAACTGATATGCAAATTTATTATTAAAAAGATTTCCCTTACTGCCGATTTCATACTGAACAGCACGTTCCGGTTTTAGCGATAAATCCACTGTTCCGTCATTAGCTACTGCATCGCTCAATAGAGGCGGTGTATAACCTGAGCTTATGCTGGCATATACGGATACCATATTGCTAAACACTTTTGAGAAAGATATTCGAGGCATAAAAACCGGATCAAATGATTTAACAGCCAAATTAGTAGTATCATAAACTTGATTACTCCTAAGCATGTTTCTTATTCCGAATTCATTTTTATTTAGACTTGCGCCGACCGTAATACTAAACTGCATTGGCAAGGCAAAATTCCATTCTGTAAACACAGATAAATTCATAGCATAATTTTCCTGATCGCTCGGTCTTTCCGGAAACGGCGGCGCCGGAATTATAAAAACTCCGTTGCTTGTTAAATTTGACTGCTGGAACATTCCGCCAAGTTTTCCGTTTATTCCTACGGCTTCAATTTGAGTTGCAAAATTTAACAATGTACGTGCACCGAAATTAAATTGATTTACATTGGTAAACCCGTGTGCAAAAGGCTGATTGGAAGTAAAACCCGAACCAAACAAGGTTGTTATATTATTAATATATTCACTTATATGATAACTATCTGTAATTCCGGTTAAAAACTTTTTGATGAAAATATGAGAATCATTAGCAAGATATAAAGGATTACTTACAGGCAGTCTGTTGTAGAAATCGGCACTGTCTATTTCACCGGCAAGTTCTTCAAAAGATCTGTCGTAAGAAAAATATGTAGACAAATTTTGGTCGGAACTGATATGGAAATCTCCATTTAGTCTAATAAAATCTTTTTTAGATGCACTGTGCGGCCTGAATGAATTATACGTTTGATGTCCGTAATTCAAAACGAATGATGAATTTGTCCCTGAACTTTCAATAGTTGAATTAATCCTGAATAATCCATCGCTTCCGCCGATTACCTGTTCATCAAAACTTGATTGGTTAGGAACAGGTGTAGCTGTCGTTAAATTTACTGCTCCTCCTATATAACTTCCGTATAAGCTCGATGAAGGCCCTTTGATAACTTCCACATTACCGAGTGATGAAAAATCAATATTATCAAGTACTGTTGTTCCGGTAGCATCTGTAATTGGTATATTATTTAGAAATACCTGATAACCCAAACCATTCGAATTGGGGCTGTTGCCGCTGGTACTCGGATAATAGCCTCTAATTGTAATACGAGCTCCTCCCCATGGAGTTCTAGATTGCATGAATATTCCGGGTATATTATTTATAGAGCTTGTTAATGACAATCCGCTGAAACGATTTAAGTCCTGTTTTGTCAGAACTCCAATTGATTGAGCACGTAAAAGTTGATTGCTTCCAACAACTTCAACACCGGTTAGTTTTATAGGTGATGAAGTTAATGATATATAAACTGATTTTTCTAAACTAGTTATGTTTACCTCTTTTGAAATATAACCAATACGGGTAACTTTTAAATTTTTAATTTGGCCCGAAGTAGTAATTGTAAAATTACCTTGATCATTTGTAGCTGTATTTATATTTGTCCCCACAACCAATATGGTTGCGCCAGCAATAGGTTCTCTGGTTTGGCTATCTACAACGGTTCCTTTAACTGTTACTTGAGCATTTATTGAGTTACTAATAATTATGAATATTGCAGCACAAAATATTATTAGATATTTAATCATAAATCATTTCCTTTATCGTATTTTTAAATTGATTTGCAAGCCATCTTGCTATGGATGATAATCATTCGCTTCTAAGAAATTAAATTGGTTTAATTATTTACTTCATTATCCAATTTTAATTTCAAAAATTGATCACAATCTTATTTCATGATGACTAAATAATAAGGATTTTTTATTTGGGGAAATGTCAGATCTTTAGATCAGCTTAGGAGGCGGGAGGTTTATATCTCTATGAATACTTATATAAAAATCTTTTATAAAATAGTTTTGCACACTGAAAGATTGATTTAATTTCAAAAGTTCATATTTATCTAAATTATATTTGCTTAACTCTTTAACTGGAGCAAACTTCCTTTTATTATTATTTGTAATATTATTTTTTATAAGAGAATCAAGAACTTGGTTTAATTCATATTCATCTTTATCTTGTATACAAAAATAAGTGACTACGTTATTCTTAATTTCAACTTTTACTATATCATACATTTCGTTTTTAAATTCAAACTCTTTACCCTGCCTGGTCCAGTTAATATGATTTGAAGCTTCTGATAATTTGAATGAAATTTTTTCAAGTAAAACTTCATCTCTCAATTTTTCAGTTTTTTTATTCATCTCAGATCTTATTAATGATCGGATTAAATAATAAGGCACGTAGTATCCTATTATATTAATAAAGAAAATAAATAGGATAAAAGTTGCAAAAAGTTTTTTCATTCAGAAAGTATAAATTATTTTTATAAAATGATCTATTTATTTAGATACAAAATAATTTCTGAAAAGTTAAATTGAATTTAATTGATACCAAATCCGTAATCCAGAGGTTTTATTATAATTTGATCCAAATCTCATAAATACAAGTTTTAATTAAATTTTATTTAATTACGCTTAATTAATCTTTAAAAAAATATTATTGTAGTTCAAGATCTAATTTGATAATTTACACCACGAAAATTTCTCTACTCTATAAATCGGGATAAAATATGGTTAAAGGATTGAGCTTTTGTTTGGTTCTTTTATTCACTTCCAATCTGTTTTCACAAAATGCCCAACCTGTTAATAAGAATATAAATAATTACTCTATTAATAATCCATTGGATGTGCCGGAAGGAATTATTTTTACAAATTCAGATAATTCTGCAATTTATCTTGAGCAAAATAATGTTTCAGAATTATTAATAGAATCACCCGTCTGCGGCAGCGGATATAAACTTTCAGACAGCGGTGAAACAATAGGATTTAAATATATCGATTGTAATGGAAATCAAATACCATTCTTGTATAATCTTTCAAATAAAAAAATAATAGGTCTCTCTTCTACCGTTGAGAATGCCAGGCAGGTAAGTTTTGCTACAAATGGTTTAAATGCTTTTACAATTGGTAATCAATTGATTGTACATTCAGGTAACAGTGAAAAAAAATATGACCTTGGGATATATTCAAACCTTGCACCAATTTCTCCAGATGCAGTGTACGCAGCTTTCAGTGATAATAATGATCAGATATACTTAATTAATTTAGATAACGGAATCAAACGAAAGATAACAGTTGATACATGCGGATTCTATTTTCCCAAATGGTCACCTAATGGTACAAAACTTTTATATTCAAGTCTTTCGGGAATATTAAAGGTTTATGATTTAAAAGCAGACAAATCATATTTTATCGGGCAAGGATTTTCGCCTTCCTGGTCTCATGATTCGCAATTAATAGTTTTTTACAGAAAAGAAATTAATAACTTAGAGTCAATTAATAGCGATATTTTCGTTTCTTCCGGTTCTGCTAAAATGAATACAAGATATGCAGAATGGAATCCGAATTTATCAAAGGACGGATTTTATAAAGATTATGCTTATATACCTTATAATGATGCTGAAGAAGCAATTTATAAAATTAACCTTGCTGACGGCATTAAAGAAAATATTGCTAATCAAACTGAATATGAAAATGAATGGACGGATTTAGGCAAATATCAATTTAATAAAAGAACAGACGGTTATGTTAGATTAGGAGATCCCAGTTCGATTGGCGGACAACCAATTATTGTTGATGCTGTAAAATGGACTTATGCTGATTCAATAGAAACAGACGTCGCAAACAATAATATTTCATTACCTAATAATTTTAGTGTTGAACAGAATAATCCTAATCCTTTTAATCTATCTTTCATAATTAAATACTCTGTTCCTAAATCAAGTTTAGTCTCCTTAAAAATTTATGACATATTAGGAAATGAAATTTCTAATCTTATAAATAAACAGGAATCTGCGGGCATATATGAGGTAAATTTTAATGCTTCGAAATTAGTTTCGGGCATTTACCCTTATAAGTTACAGGCAGACCAAAACAAATTAACAAGAAAAATGCTACTCTAAAAATAAATTACTTATGTACAAATAAAAAAGGGAAATAAGATGAAAAATCTCGCAAAAATACTCATTATCATGATGTTTTTTTCTATATACATTCAATCACAATCAAATATTTATTGGTTACCTGTAACAGCCTTTCCCGATAATCACTTCTTTCCTTCTTATGCTTGGGCAACATCGGATTGGACTGATTTACCACCCGAAGGTGTTATCGGGACATTTGGCGGTAGTATTGGAATAACAATTAAAAATTATAGAGATAATGCTACCTATAAGCTTAAAATTTCTGCACCGGAAATTGCAGAAGAAACTAACTATACTTTTAAAATTCCAACGAATTCATCAATGAATTTGTTCAATGTTTACCCCAATATAAATTACAAGTGGGAAAAACTTAAAAATACTACTCAACCCACACCCGCAAATGTCACATTCACTTTATATAAAAATGGAATAAACTACGGACAAAAGAATGTCACTATTATAGTACACTCAATATATGATTGTCCTTATTGGCTTAAAAGAACCGACGGCTCTTTTACTAATCTTGATTGGATGTTTACTGCTTATGTAAATGAAAATGATCCGATAATAGATAAATTGTTAAGAGAAGCTTTAAATACTAAGATTGTTAAAAACTTTACAGGGTATATGGGAAACAATTCTAATGAGATTGTTAACAACGTCTGGATGCAAGTTACAGCATTATGGGCAGTTTTGTACAATCGTGGAATTACTTATAGTAACGTGACCACTCCTAGCGTAGGTATAAATGAACAAAAACTAGCTGCTCAGAAAGTCAGATTCCCAAGTGATGCTCTTTTAACTTCTCAAGCAAATTGTATAGATGGAACCGTTTTGTTTGCTTCTCTTCTTCGTAGAATTGGGATAAAATCTAGAATTGTTATGATTCCTGGACATGCTTTTGTGGGATTTAACTATAATGGGCTGGAGGATTCTCCAAATTATAAATATTTGGAAACTACTGGATTAGGTGAAAAAGTTTATGAGAGTCAAGTAGATACTGCAGATATTAATTGGTATAGATACTATCTTCCGGCTGATGTTTATTCAGCTAATACTGAATCAATAAATAATTTCTTATATTTTTGTTATTTTGCACAGAAGGAATTTGAAGATGCAAAACCTAACATTGCTGCCGGAAACGCGGGTTATTTCATTCTGGATGTAAATAAAGCAAGAGATAATTGGAATATATTGCCTATAAGTCGATGATCATAATTATTTATGACTTGTTTAGAAATTATACAAGGGATATAGCTTTACAAATTTAGTATAGATAATAAAGAATAAACACATAAACTAATTTTGTCAAAATTAGTTGCAAACAATTCAATAAAATTTTAAATTCAAAAAGAGCACACGGTACTAAACTATGTGCTCTTTTTTTATGATTAAAAAATTCTCTACCAGGCCATTAATGCGTAACCTTTTAATTGATATGTCGGAACAACTGTAAGAGCTGAAAGCGCAACTGTAATATCAGGATTTACCCATTTCTGATCATAATTATTATCTTCTAAAGCCTGCCCGCATACATAAAACATTACACCTTGTTTTTTTAATTCATTTATCACTCTTAAATCCGGATTATCTTTTCCAAATTTTTTCTTATACTCAGTATTGCTTAAAACAATTGGTGTTGCTGGTCCGTGAATGACGGCTACAAGTTTCATTTTATTTGGCATAATTCCCGCAGATGCATAAACATTTATCAGTCTGGCAATATGAGTTAAATCCATATTTACATTATCCTGATCAGTTCCGCCTTTAGTCACATCAAATAATATTTTATATTGGAGTGATTTATCAGGCTGGACGGCAGCGTGCGGTAAAGGATGGACAGGACCATAATCCTTAATTACAGGGAATTCCCATTTGCTCTGTGCATTTGTAAGATTAATGAATCCTGCAAACATAACTAAAATGAAAAAGGATGTTATTAAATTTTTCATGCGTAACCTCTTTATATTTTTATTTATAAGAATAATTTATTTAGTGATAGAAAACCATTAATAAATTGCACTGCTTATCAGACATTCCACACATTGAACAATTGCATAAACCATCTTCAAGGTAGAACAAAAATCAAACATTAAAACTTATTTTGATTTAAAATGTGGTCTTGGCTGACTTGTAACAAATGCTGCAACATCAAGTGCTTGATCTTCAGTTAGATTTGAAACATGATACGGCATATTATTGTGTGCAAATGCAGCAAGGTTAGCTAGTTTATCCATTCCGGCTCCGTCATTAAATGAGTTTTTACCCCAAAGCGGAGGTGCTACAGTTGTTCCCTGCCCGTTATTTCCATGACATGCGACGCAGGTTGATACATAGACTTGTTTGCCTTTCATTGAGTCAGGTTTATGGCTACTTTTAATATGCTTCAATCCTAACCAAGGAATTTTTTGATAAATTGGCAGGCCTTTTGAAATCCACTGGAAGTAAGTCATTAGCGCAACCATTTCTTTGCTGTACAAAGGCAACGGCTTTCCGTTCATACTTCTTACAAAGCAGCTATTCGTACGAAATAATAAATCTACTACAGCTTTAGCTCTCGATCTGTATTTGGGATATTCCGTTGCAACTCCTACTAATGAAAGTCCGCCGTTTTTCCCGCCTTTGGAAATGCCTCCGTTAAAATGACAATTTGAACAAGTTAATTTATTGCCGACATATTTCCCCGCATACTTTTGAGTTTCGTTCATTATATTATATCCGAGCATAACTTCTTTTCTCATATCTTCAGGTGCATCTTTGGGTAGTGGCGGATCATATTTTATAGATTCAACTGAATTATTATTTCCGGTTTTTTGAGGAATCATATAATCCGTTTTGGCATTCTGCAATTTTTTTGAATTTGAAAGTACAAATCCTGTTGCCAGCAACGCCAGGCTTAAAAATGATCCCGCTAAAATTTTTTTTATCATTATTTCAATTCCTTTTACAATTTTTCATTATTCTGTTTGATGTAACTTTCCAATCTTGTTCACATTATTATTTAAGCGGCATAAAACCGAATTTCTGATAAATCTCAGAACTCTTTTTACTTTTTAAGAATTTAAGAAAATCCTCTGCTGCTTTGGGATGAGGTGCATCTTTTAAACTTGCTGCAGTGTAAGTAACGATAATGTTATCTTTAGCAGGAATTTCGACTAAACTTACTGGGTTTCCAATCATTTTTTGAAAATCAGCTTCAGTAAACCAAACCGGTCCTGCGTCAGCTTTCTTTTCAATAATCCTCATAGGAGTTTGCCTATGGTGAATATGAGTTAGAAAGGTAGTTTCGTCTTTTACTTTATTTACCATAATTGCATTAACTAAATCTTCTCCTCCGGATTTTTTATATGTGCGAATAATTATTTTGGCAATTCCTTCCCAATTGGGATTCGGCATACTAACCTTGATTTCAGGTTTCGCTAAATCATTTAATGATGTTATATTTTTAGGATTCCCTTTGTAAACCATAATTGCCAAACGGTTCTTCGCATAATCAACAGTGCTGCTGAATAAATGATCCTTATTTTGAACTTCTTCAATATGACCTTTGCCGGCTGTAAAAATATCCGGCATAAGAGAAATTCTCATATTCCCAATTATTATTGCTTTCTGCTTTATTTGATCCAATAATATTCCCGGTGGTAATGTTTCAACAAAAATTCTTTTATACTGAGGATATTCTTCTTTAAATGCTTTCAACAAATCCGGCACGACCATAAACTGGTTCCCGGCGAAGAAAACAACTAAATCCGGATTGTTAATATCTCCATGTAAATCGGGAACATTATCAATACCCGGAACCGTAAACAATTTCCCCTCTTGCTGTAAATTCGACCAGGGAGGATTAATTTTTTGAGTTTGTGCTTGATTGATTGAAGTAGATAAAATGAAAAGGTATAATATGAATAAAGAATTAAAAGAGAAGGCTTTAAATTTCATTTAATTAATCTCCTGCATAATATATTGATAAAGATTATTTCTAGTTGATAATGCTTCCGCAACTGGGTTGTTATAATAATTCAAAAATAATTATATAAATGTGACTCATACCTTTATAAGAAATCAATTAAAATTAATTTGACAAGAATCATTTATAAAAACAAATTTTGCATACCGCATTTATTTGATATAAATATTGTTCGAAGATTCTTTGAGTGGAAAGTTTGAAATGATTGATTCTACTTCGAATTGATTGGTTAAATCGGCTTAAATAATTGTTAAGAATTTTGAATGGTATTTACAACTAATTTTATTATTTCAATTTTAATCGGCGTTGCTCTTACAATTAAGATACTGAAATTATCCAGAACTACATTTTCACCTTCTGCAGGAATTCTGCCTAATTTTGTAGTTATATATCCCCCGATTGTTTCATAATCGCCCGAGCTAATATTTAAATTATATTTTTCATTTATATGGTCTATCTCTACTTTACCGCTGATAATATACGTTTCGGGAGCAATTTTTCTACAAATATCTTCCTCTATATCATATTCATCTTTAATTTCGCCGAAAAGTTCCTCCATTATATCTTCTATAGTAATTATACCTGCCGTACCTCCGAATTCATCAATAACAATAGCAACTGAAACATGCTTTGCCAAAAATTCATTAAGCATATCATAGCTCCTTTTAGTTTCAGGTATAAAAATGGTTTCTCTGATGATGCTTTTTACGTCTTGAGGGTATTTAAATAGATCATATGCGTATATCATTCCTTTAATATTATCAAGATTCCCATCATACACCGGAAGTTTTGAAAAACCGGAGTCAATAAATGAGGTAAGCACCTCGCGTATACTTTGAGTAATTTCTACGCCGACAATTTCGGTTCTAGGCCGCATTGCTTCATAAACTCTTTGTTCACCAAGAGCAAAAACTTTATTAATAATATCGCTTTCATTCTTATTAACTATACCGGCTTCAAAGCTTTCTTCTACAAGAGACTCTATGTCCTCTTTGCTGAATAGGTAACTGATTTTTTCCTCTTTAACATTGGAAGATTGAGTCAGCAAATCTGAAATCGATGAAATAACTTTAGTAAAAGGATATAATATAATTGAGACTAACCTTATAGGTAATGCAGAAATCAGAATTACTCTGTCTGCTAATTCTCTTGCAAAATATTTAGGAATAAGCTCGCCGATTATTAACAACAGCGTGGTTGATATTATCAATATTTCAAATTCATTCATACTGGAAAAAGAAGTAAGGACAAGTGTTAATAAGGATGCAAATGATATGTTGACTATATTATTGCCTATTAATATTGTGGAAAAAAAACTTTGAGGTTTTTGAACAAAATACATCGCATTTTTAGCAGCAATATTATTTTTTCTTGCTTTTACCTCGAGCTTTAACTTATTAGATATTACAAACGCCAGCTCGGAACTGGAAAAAAAACCGCTGATAACTAAAAGGATTAATAAAACAATTATATCTTGCAATACCATTAATAAACTTTTTCGATTTTCAAATTATTAACCGTAAAATTATAATTCTTACCGGAAGATGTAAATAATAATTTAATAGAGATTAATTTATCCACATTAATTTTTTTAACCATATTCAAAATCCAATTTGATTTAAAAACAAAGTGAACTGCTTTGTCCGGATTTATAGAGTTATTTCCGGATGGTGAACTAAAAAGAATATGAGAAGAGGAAACTGAATCAGATTCTTGAAAAATTTTTATTTCTCTTAAGCTAATATTGGCCAAGGCATTATTCCCTTTATTTTTAATATTCAAAGTTCCGGAAATATAGAAAGCTGCATCCTTCCCCGGCATTAAATTTTCCCACGCATTAATTTTTTCGGGACTTACTTCTATATTTAGCTCCTTTCCATTATCAAATGATGAGTTACAGCCGGGTATTATATTTATAATAACCACAGTAATTAAAAGTAGAATATTTTTTAAAATAAATAATTTCATTTCAATTTATAAAAAATTGTAAGGCATGTGGATATTGAAGATTTAATTTTAGAAAAATTTATAGACTATTGATATCGTACTCAACACATATAACAGAACATTTATAATCATCGGAACATCTGTAATCATAATTTCAGTAGTGTTCTCTCCTTTTTGACTCATGTGAACAAGATACATGTATCTAAAAATACCGAATACCACGAAAGGTGTGGTATATATTAAGTTATCAGTTCTGAAAATTGAAACAGTCCTGCTTGATACAGTATAAAGTGCATAACAAATTATTACGCCGGATGCAGCAATAGTAGCCATCTGATTTGTAAAATCTAAAGAATAAGACTCTAAAACTTTCCTTGTGGATATAGATTCTGTTTTTTGAAAAAGTTTTAATTCGGACTGCCTTTTCATTATTGCAAGAAATAAAGAGACAAACATCGTAGTTAAAATTAACCAGCTTGAGATCTCAACATTTATAATTAGTGCTCCGGCAATTACTCTTAACATAAATCCTGCAGCAATGCTGAATATATCCAGCAGTACAATATGTTTAAAAGAAAAGGAATAAAAAACATTAAGAATGAAATAAGAAAGTATGCACCAAAAGAAAAATTTGTTTACATAAAAAAGTGAAAAACCGACCGCTAAAGCAAAAATGACAGCTAAAACGACAGCACTATTCTTTGAAATTTTTCCCGAAGGAAGAGGTCTTAGCTTTTTAACAGGATGAGCTTTATCTGCTTCAACATCAATAATGTCATTAATTACATAAACAATACTCGATGTAAAACAAAAAAGGATAAAACCGAAAAGAGTCAGTAGAAAATCATGTTGATAAAAAAGATGCCTGGAAAACAGCAGAGGGACAAAAACAAAAAAGTTTTTAATCCACTGGGGTAATCGAAGTAGTTTAAAATAATTTAATATCATTAAAAGACAGCTGTTTCTTCGTAAATACCAAATACTTCTTTAAGTTTTCCTGTCATCTCGCCAAGTGTAACATAATGATGCGCAGCTTTAATAAACGGCGGCATTAAATTTTTATCGTTAACAGCAGCGTCTTTAATTTCACTAAGACAATCATCTACAGCTTCACGGCTTCTATTATTACGCAGATCAGCTAGCTGCTGCTTTTGTTTTTTCTCGACTTCCGGCGAAATATAAAGAATAGGGATATCTATTTTTTCATCTTTTTCGACAAATTCATTTACACCAACAATAAATTTTTCTTTTCGCTCAACTTCTTTTTGATATCTGTAAGCCGCATCTGCAATTTCTTTCTGAAAATAGCCGGCTTCAATAGCGGGTATTACGCCTCCGAAAGAATCAATTTGTTCAAAAATTTCATTTGCCTGTTTTTCCATTTTATCCGTAAGAGCTTCAACAAAATAACTTCCTCCTAACGGATCAACCGTATTCATAACCCCGGTTTCGTATGCAATTATTTGCTGCGTACGTAAAGCAATCTTAACTGCTTTCTCACTGGGCAAAGCCAAAGTTTCATCCATAGAATTTGTATGAAGAGACTGTGTCCCTCCTAAAACACCAGCCAGAGCCTGATAAGCAGTCCTAATTATATTATTTTCAGGTTGCTGGGCGGTTAAAGTACATCCCGCTGTTTGAGTATGAAATCTTAACCACCAGGACCGCGGATTTTTTGCTCCGTATTTTTCTTTCATCCGTTTAGCATAAATTTTTCTAGCTGCTCTATATTTTGCAATCTCTTCAAAAAAGTCTAAGTGAGAATTAAAGAAAAATGAAATACGCGGTGCAAAGTCGTCAACGTTCATTCCCCTTGCTATACATTCTTCGATATATGCAAAACCATCGGCTAGTGTATATGCAAGTTCCTGTACCGCGGTTGAACCCGCTTCACGTATATGATAACCGCTTACAGATACCGGGTTCCATTGCGGTACTTCTTTGGTACAATATTCTATCATATCCGCTATAATTCTCATTGAAGGATTCGGAGGATAAATATATTCTTTTTGAGCAATGTATTCCTTTAAGATGTCATTTTGAAGAGTTCCTCTTAGATTTTTAAAATCGACTTTTTGTTTTTCTGCAACTGCAAGATAAAAAGCGAATATCATTGCGGCAGGAGAATTTATCGTCATTGACGTGGAAACTTTATCCAAAGGAATTTTATTAAAAAGTACTTCCATATCCTTTAATGATGAAACAGAAACACCGCAAATTCCAACTTCTCCTTCACTTAATTGAGAATCGGCATCCCAGCCCATCAATGTGGGAAGATCGAATGCAACCGAAAGACCTGTCTGCCCGTTTTTTAATAAATAATG
>JBJKQE010000036.1:0-2688 GCA_046705645.1 Ignavibacteriaceae bacterium
GCCTTGCGCATAACCCGCCGCCCATAATAAAAGGGCAGCTATGAAAAACAAAGCCGATGATTTGGCAAACCGTGCTTAACTTTTTTTTACAAGCACGGTTTGCAAGTTTATTAATTTTGTACTATCACGTTAAACAAGTTCGCAGAAACGGAACGACCAACTCTAAAATCTCCAATTCGCTGAGTGCGAGTTTGCGGTCGGGTTGATGCGCTTGTTATACCGTTTTTACTTTTTGATTAATTTTATTTCTAAATAGTTTTATTGTTTTTTTAATATCATTATCACAATCTTCATTTAATAGATAATACTCTTTTGAAAACTTATTTAATTTTCTTAATCGGAAGTGGAAAGAAGTAAATATTTTCCATTTTGTATACCTGAGTTTGTTTTTGTCTTTAATGAAGAAATTTAAACGAACAAAAAATATTTCATAGCTCATTAGTAATGCAAAAAGGTAAATAAACGGAATAAATAAAAATGTAAGAATTGGTGGCAATAAAAAGCTAGTTAAGTTGGCTATGTTAATTAAACTATAAAAATCCATTGTTATTTTATACATAGCGAAAAGTAGAATAACCACACCTATTAAAGAAAATATTGTATCAATTACCTTTTTAATTTGGGAATATTTCTTCTTATAAACTTCTGTATAAGCACTCAGCGCTGCAATTAGCAATAATAAAGGGACTAAAAAAAGTTCAACAACTAAACTAAAAGGATAAAGAGTTGTGATAAATTCCAATATAACTATTAATTTCAAATTATCTTTGAAAACTTTTTGGAAGTATTTTTCATCTTGATTTACTTTATTAGCATTTACAAGTGAAACAAAGGCAATACCAAAATACCAGTAAATTGTTTCTTTCAGTAATAAAAAATTCCATAATTTTATTTCGTATAAAAAGTAGATTAACAATATTTCATAGGCAGTCATTACTAAATAAATTGTAAATATTTTCTTTCCGAAAAATACTTTGATAACGTTTAATGCCGAAGCCCTAATTTCCTTCTTTGATAAAAAGAAAGTAATAAGAATAAACAACCAAAATACTAGGGATATCTCCCGATTATTAAAATTATCTGTTATAAAATTTAACATTTAATTTATGTTTTAATGAAACGGTATAACGGCCTTGCGCATAACCCGCCGCCCATAATAAACGGGCTGCAATGAAATGACCAAGCCGATAATTTAGCCGGAGGTGCGTAATTTTCATTCCCATACGCACCGGAGGCAAGTTTATTAATTTTATACGAACACTTTGAACAAGTTAGCCGAAACGGAATGACCAACCCTAAAATCTCCAATTCGCCGAGTGCGAGTTTGCGGTCGGGTTGATGCGCTGGTTAGGCAACTTTTTTAATTATGGCTCAATTCCAAGAATTAATAAAGGAACCGGTGGGCTATTCCGACCTTGGCGCATCACGTTGTAGACTTCTCCTTCAAAGTATGCTACACCTGATGACATTTGAGATTGCATATTTTTAGTGGCAAGTATTTCAATCCCCAAATTTATTTTTCCGCCGGAATAGAACAGCATATGTTTAACAAATAAATCATATGCAACAAAAGAATATTTACCAAATTGTACTTCTACGGCAATTTTATCTTTTACAAAATCTGTTTGATTATAAGAAAATATTGGATTGTTCTCTCCGTGCTCTTGTAAGAATTCTTTCTGTTCTTTAGCAGGCATTAATAAACTCTTTTCCATCAATTCACGATTGAGAGTTATATAATAACTATATCGGCTTTCGTTCCAACCTTTTTGAGAAAATTTTTCATCTAATATTTTATTTAATTCAATAGGGCTATACAAGCTATTGCCCATTTTAGTCTTTTCACTGCTAATTTTAGTTTTGAAATCATTTGCATTTACACTTTTGATAACATCAACTATTTCTTTATATAATTTTTTATGATGAACAATGAGATATTCTTCACCATTTAAATGGGAATACTTTTTAGTAATTTTCATCTGTTATATCCATTGAATTTTAATGATAGCCACTCTTGAGGAGTTGTAGCAACCTTATCATTGGGTGATGGTTTATGAATTGGTTTTGTAATTGGACGGACTTTCAAAGAACCTTCATATAATTTTTCAATCCTTTGTTTTGTTAGCTTAACATATTTTTTTTCTTTTTCAATTCCGATAACATTTCTGTTATTTTTTATCGCCGCTAACATTGTTGAACCAACTCCAGCAAACGGGTCTAATACCCAACTTCCTTCATTTGTTAAAGCTAAAACACAACGTTCAACTAATTCAATAGGATATTGACAAGGGTGTTCAGTTTTCTCTGGATGATTTGATTTTACATTGGGAATATCCCACAATTCATTTTCCCAATCTTTTAAGATAATTTCCCACACATCTGAAGGATTTTTACCTCTCGGGTTTCCAGATAGTTCCCCTTTTTTTGGTCCTTTAAAATGACGTTTGCCAGGATACTTTGAGGGGACACGAACATCATCGAGATTAAAAATATAATCGTTTGTTTTTGAGAACCAAAGTATTGTTTCATACCTGCCAGAAAAACGATTTGATGCGTGTAAACCGTGCCCAAAATGCCAAATTATTCTGTTTCTAAGTTTTAAATTATGTTTTTTGAATATTTGATAATAGAAAATATCTAATGGAAATATTTCGCCTTTATTTACATAGTTTCCAACTTGCCAGCAAA
>JBJKQE010000037.1:0-12511 GCA_046705645.1 Ignavibacteriaceae bacterium
TCCTTCTGATATCCTT
Organism: Ignavibacteriaceae bacterium; assembly: GCA_046705645.1. Taxonomy (GTDB): domain Bacteria; phylum Bacteroidota; class Ignavibacteria; order Ignavibacteriales; family Ignavibacteriaceae; genus FEN-1297. The sequence continues at coordinate 17 of JBJKQE010000037.1, forward strand.
TTTAGGAGAAAGCCAGCCGTAGTAATAAAATTTTTCAATATCAAAACCGGAACCGGTTAATGCTGGAAGTACTGAATTCGCCCCAGGAACTGGCACAACTTTAATATTCTGTGAAATACAAACTTCTACAAGTAAATGTCCGGGATCCGAAAATAATGGTGTACCGCAATCTGAAATTAAAGCTGCAGAACTGCCTTCTATTAATCTTAAGATGATATCATTAACGACTTCTTTTTCATTATGCTCATTTAAAGAAACCAGTTCTTTTGAAATCTGGTAATGAGATAATAAACGCCGTGCTTCTTTGAATTCTTCACAGATAATAAAATCCGCATTCTTTAAAATGTTTAAACCGCGAATTGTAATGTCGTCGTAATTGCCGATTGGTGTAGATACTAAATAAAGTTTTCCTTTCATAAATTCTAAAATATTAAAAGCGGTTTACATACAGTAATAAATTTAAATTTTTAATTGATTTATCACAGCAATTCTTCTTAACTTTGCCACATATTTAATTTAGAATGGGGATTAATGAGAAAAACTTTTTTATTCTGGCTTCTTGCAATAATTATAACTCTTGTTGGAGTTTATTATCAGGTTATAACAGGACCTACTTATCCTATCTCGGGTAAAATTTCCATTGCAAACAATAAATTTCCATTCAAGCTTGAAAGAAGTCATAGCAGCTCTACTAATTATAATGTTGAGCTTAAAGTTAAAAACAAAAATGTTGAAGGCATGCTGGTTTGGAAAAGATATAAAACAAATGATGAATGGAATAAAATAGAGATGGAATATAATAATGGTATTCTTTCAGCCGAATTACCCAAACAGCCGCCTGCAGGCAAGCTGCAATATCAAATTTTCTTAAAAGTAAATGGCCAGGAGATTTCAATCCCTAACGGTAAACCTGTAATTATCAGATTTAAAGGTGATGTTCCTTTAATAATATTAATACCGCATATTCTTGCTATGTTCGGCGCAATGCTCTTATCTACAAGAACAGGATTAGAATTTTTTAATAAAGAAGCTCGGCTAAAAAAACATACTTACTGGACTCTCGGTTTTTTGATCATGGGCGGAATGATTCTCGGCCCTTTAACCCAATATTATGCATTCGGTGCACTTTGGACTGGAATTCCATTTGGTACTGATTTAACCGATAATAAAACTCTAATTGCTTTAATCGGTTGGATTATTGCGACTGTTGCAATTTTTAAATCAAAGAAACCGAAGGTTTGGGTTCTTGCAGCATCAATACTTTTACTGCTTGTTTATTCAATTCCTCATAGTTTATTCGGTTCCGAACTCGATTATAACAAAGCAAAAAATCAAAATAACAATTATAAAACGGTAAGTACTCATTATTATCAAAAAACATTATTGGAAAAAACATTATGAGCGAAACACATATCAATGGTGAAAATTTAAAAAGTTTACCGGAGAATGCTTATACTGAATTGAAACCAGGCGAGGAATACGTTCCGGTAATGCCTCCAAACGTGAAGGTGCCGGAAGTAAGCTTTTATTCGGTATTAATCGGTTTAATTATGGCAGTAGTATTTTCTGCTGCGGCTGCATATCTCGGTTTAAAGATCGGACAGGTTTTTGAAGCTGCTATTCCTATTGCAATTATTGCGGTTGGTTTATCTGCTTCAACAAAAAGAAAAAATGCATTGGGAGAAAACGTAATTATCCAATCTATAGGATCGACATCCGGCGCAGTAGTAGCAGGTGCTATTTTTACAATCCCCGCATTATATATTCTTAATCTGAATGCCGAATTCTATAAAATATTTCTTGCTTCATTACTTGGCGGTGTATTAGGCATTTTATTTCTAATCCCGTTTAGAAAATATTTTGTAAAAGATATGCACGGTAAATATCCTTTCCCTGAAGCAACTGCAACAACCGAAGTTTTGGTAGCCGGTGAAAAAGGAGGCAAGCAGGCATTGGTTTTAGTCGCTAGCGGAATAATAGGAGGGTTATATGATTTTATCGTAGCTTCATTCGGGTGGTGGAATGAAGTATTCTCTTCACGTGTATTTCCTTTCGGTGAAAAATTAGCCGACAAGACAAAAATGGTTTTTAAACTTGATGTTGGAGCTGCAATTTTAGGATTAGGGTATATTATCGGATTAAGATATGCGGCTATTATCTGTGTAGGCTCGTTTGTTTCCTGGTATGTTCTTATTCCGTTAGTCGCCTATATCGGACAAGGGTTAACAACTCCGCTCGGCGCAAATGTTACATTATTAATAAAAGATATGTCCCCCGAACAGATTTTTGCTAATTATGTTAGACATATTGGAATAGGCGGAATTGCGATGGCCGGTATAATTGGTATTATAAAATCTTCTAAAATAATCGGTTCTGCTTTTTCACTTGCTGTAAAAGAGATTATGGGCAAGAAAGCTATTATTGAAGATAAATTAAGAATTCACCGCGATATTACTATGAAAGTAATTGCATTAGCTATTATTGCAACTGCAGCTGTAGTTTTTATTTTCTTCATGCTCGGAGTAGTTAATACATGGTTCTATGCATTTATTGGCTTACTGATTGTATTAATTATTTCATTCTTGTTTACAACAGTTGCCGCAACAGCAATTGCTATAGTTGGAACAAACCCGGTATCCGGCATGACTTTAATGACTCTAATTCTATCATCAATTATATTGGTTTCAATTGGGCTTAGCGGCACCTTGGGAATGATTGCCGCATTGTTAATCGGCGGAGTTGTGTGTACTGCATTATCAATGTCAGGCAGTTTTATTACAGACTTGAAAATCGGATACTGGCTTGGTTCTTCTCCATACAAACAAGAAACATGGAAGTTTTTAGGTACATTGGTTTCGGCAGCTACTGTCGGGTATGTAATTTTACTTTTAAATAATATATACGGATTTACAGGTCCTGATGCTTTGGTTGCACCGCAAGCAAATGCAATGGCTGCAGTTATTCAACCGTTAATGTCTAACCAGCCGGCTCCTTGGATCTTGTATATCACCGGTGGCTTGATGGCATTAGTATTAACTATGATTGGCGTTCCAGCGCTGGCCTTTGCTCTCGGGATGTACATCCCACTTGAATTAAATACTCCTCTTCTGGTAGGCGGATTAATCGCTTACTTTGTTTCAACGAGAAGCAAAAATGAAAAATTAAATAAAGCCCGCGGTGATAGAGGTACATTAATAGCTTCAGGATTTATAGCAGGCGGTGCATTAATGGGAGTTGTAAGCGCTTTCTTAAGAAAGTTTAATGTAAACCTAATGGTAAGTTCTGCATGGGTCGATTCGCATTCGGCAGAATTGATCGGGCTAATTGCATTTGCCATACTTTGTTCTTATGTAATCTGGGATGCAATGAGAGCAAAGACAGAAAAAGAGTAAATAAAAAGCTTTATCATAAAACAGATGAGCTGATCAATCTGATCAGCTCCTTTACTTTTAAAATTAATTCTCCTATTCTATTACTTCAAGATCTTTATGCAAAATCAATGTGAGTCATGATCTTTTATTTCTAATTTTGTCCTCGATGAAAGTTCATTATAAAATGTTTGAATTTGTGAAGTTTTGATAAAATCTCTTCTTATTTTCGCTTCCTTCCCGTTAACGGATATTACGAGCCAACGATTTTCAGTATAAATATATTCAATCTCTTTTAAATTTACCTTTCTTTTAAAATCCAAAAAGTTTCTTGTAATTATTAAATTATCTTTATCAATTTTTATAAAACAGTCTATGAAATATTTGTAAATATTTACTAACACTAATATGAGCAAAACTAAAAAGAGTAAAATAAAAACGTAATTTTTTTCACTAAGGTATCTGTTTAAGTCCTTTAAAAACAGGAATACGACAATGATGATTGGTAATAAAACACTTGTAAAAAACCATTTCCACGAAAAACTAATTTTCATTTATTTTCTCCTTTAATATTGTCAAAGCCAATTAAGATGTTCTATTTTATTTTCATACTCAGAATTTGTTAAATCAATAAATATTTCCTCAAGGGATTTATATGTTTCCTGGGTAATTTCATCTTTTATTTTACATCTTATGTCGCTTGTTTTACTTTGAAATACCAGCTTTCCTTTATTTATAATAGCAACTTCATCACAAAAATCTTCTACCTCGATTAGCGCATGCGAAGTAATTAAAATTGAAGCGCCCTTGTTTTTCATTTTCACCAATATATCTTTCATTTTTTTTCTCATTACAGGGTCAACATTTTCAAATGGCTCATCTAAAAACAATACCTTGGGTGAATGAATAATCGCCGAAGCAAAAGCAATCTTTTTTCTCATGCCTTTTGAATAAGTTTCGATCGGTCTATTTTTGAATGAAGTTAAATCAAAAAAATTCAATAAATCTTTTATTCTGCTCTCCAACATGCTATTCTCTAATCCATATACTTTGCCGACAAAAGTCAAATGTTCTTCCCCGGTTAATCCGTCAAATAAAGCAAGTACTTCCGGTATTACCCCAATTCTCTTTTTAATATCAATGGAATCTTTAATTAAATCGTACCCAAAGATCTTTGCATTTCCCCTTGTCGGTAAAATAATTCCGGTTAGAATATTTAAGGTTGTTGATTTTCCAGCGCCGTTAGGACCTACAAATCCGAAAATTGATTTAGCTGAAACCGACAATGTAAGCTTATCAAGGGCAAGCAAATCATTATAATTTTTAGATAGCTCTAAAATATCTATCATATTTTTATCAGTTTTTTATATATTATTTCTTTTTGTTTGTTTAATAACGATGATGAATAAGAAATCATAATTCTGTAAATAATTAAAATAAGAATTAAAAGAATTGCAAGTATAGAATAAGTTATAAAACCTAAACCTACTTTATATACAATAAAAAGTACTGCTGAAGGCAATATAAGATCAGCTATTAAACCTATAAAGCCAATCAACGATACCTTCTGCTGCTGCTGTCTTGACATTGAACTTTCTTTGAAATCAACCGGAAACGGATTTTTAACCGATACTAAATTTGAAAAGGAAAGCGTTATCAAAATGACTATAATGTACAAAATCAAAATTGTCGGAAGATACTTAAACGAAAATAGGATACATAAGACCAGCGTTACAAGCAAAATAAGAGGGAGTCTTACTAATATATAACTGAGATTTTTAGAAGGGATTAAACTATCGATATAAGTATTTGAAAACATATAAAACCCGAAACCTTTCTTTTCAAATCCCCAGCAGTTGCTTAAAAAGAAGTCCCACATCATTGAAGGAAATATTATTATAAACCCGGCGGGAAAATAGAAATAGTTGTAGCTTCTTGTATGATTAAAATGCATATAAACCACAAAAACAATCATCATCAATTCAATTAAAATAGCCGAAAGAGAACGGCTGCTTCTAAGTATGTATTTAATATCTTTTTCCAGATACGGTTGAAGTTTTGAAGGGAAAATCATTGTAAGGATTAACAATTGGAATTTTTTATTCTTTATGTTTTTATTTATTTGAATAATATGAGCAGAAAATAATTTATCATGAAATGATTTAATCATTATAATTAAAAATATGCAGGCAAGCGACCAAACAATATTAAATATAATTATATCAAGCAGCCAATGACCTTCGTTAAAAATTATAAATGAAAAAACAGAACTGACATTCCAGCTTAAAGGATTATTGTTTATTAAGTATCTTATTGAATTGTCTTTTAGCACAGTTATATAAACTACAGCTGCAAATAATAACATTAAAACTGATGTGCGGATTTTAGGAAGCGAACTCAAAAGCCTCGTAATACTATGAAGCAGTTCGCCAATCATATGAATAAAATAAACCAGGCTCAAACAAAAAATTAAAAAAGCAAATACAGCATAAGCGGATAAAGAAAAACCTCCAGCACCTGCAATAAGTCCTAATATTAACTCAGACAAATAAAGGGACATATAATCGAATAGACCGATATTTATATCAAATAAAAATATTTGTCTTTTCTTAAGAGGAAATAATTTTAGAACTGTTAGGTTAAATTGCCCGAACAACCTTGTCTTTGGCGAAGTCTTTAGAATAATAATTGCAAATATAATTTCCGTAAAAATATTATTAAGAAAATAAAAAGGATTACCTATATGCAAACCTTTCTGTGTATCCGCATAATTAACAAAATAGCCGAGGCCGAAACCCATACCAATTGAAAGTATCGAAAGGAGAATAATGATTAAAGCACCAAAAAATATATTTTTTGAAAAGAATTTTTTCTTGTATTCGTTAACAATTAAGCGTGTGTAAAGGTAAAGAAGAGATTTCATAGTGATAAAAAATTAGCAAAACAACAATCTAATATAGTAAATACTAATTAAAAGGTGTGTCAATTTTATTTATTAAACGAGAAAATAAAATTGCAAATTTTTCCTGTTTTTGCTTGAATATTAAAAAATCAACTTTCTTTTAAATCCGACGCGTCTTTTCTGTAAAATAAAAATATTCCGCCTGACCCGATCAAAAACATTAACGAAAAAATTATTAAATCTTTTGATGTATAACTTTCTGTATGGAAGGTAAAATATGTTATTGCTATTACAAATAACAGCCAGCGAATAAAATATTTTATTTTCAATTTCTTCATTATATTTTATAAACCGATTTACCGGATACTATTTCATTATTTCCTTTATTGTATTATTTAAGTTGCTTAATTCAACATCAAACCGATCTCCGGACTTTCTAATTTTTACTTCTACTTTATTCTCTCTTAATTTTTTTTCACTCACAATTACCTGTACAGGCATTCCTAGTAGGTCTGCATCATTAAATTTAAAACCAGCCTGAGCATCAGCCCTATCATCAAAAAGGACTTCAATTCCGGCATTATTCAAATCGTTATAAATTTTATCGGAAGCATCAACAACCGGCTGCTTTTTCATATTAAGTGCAAGCAAGTGAACCTGGAACGGAGCAAGAGTTTTATCCCATATCATTCCGTTTTCATCATTATGCTGCTCAATATAACAAGCCATTACACGCTCAACACCAATTCCGTAGCTTCCCATTATCAACGGATTTTCTTTCCCGTTTTCATCTAGAAAATTTGCACCCATTGCAACCGAGTATTTTGTCCCGAGCTTAAAAATATGTCCAAGTTCTATGGCAGTAAAAACATCTAATTTGTTTCCACATTTAATACAGTCTTCGCCCGATTTAACAATATGCAGATCAGTATATTCAACATTTTTAACGTCGCGAACTAAATCAATTCCTCCTAAGTGATAATCATTTTTATTTGCGCCGCTGAACAGATTATTTGCATCTTTAAGCCTTAAGTCAGCAATTATCCTTCCTTTAAAACTAATCGGACCAATTGAACCGGCATCTGCACCGGTTATATCTTTTAATTCTTCCGGATGTGCAGGACGAATAGTTCCGCCTAAAAACCTTTCAAGTTTGGATTCATTAACTTCATCATTTCCCAACATTAAAATTAAAACCGGCTTACTTTCAATTATATATACTCTTGATTTTGCACATTGAGTTTCGTCAATTTTTAAAAACTCACAAAGCACATCAATTGATTTTACATTTGGTGTAGAAATCTCTTTTACTTCATCACTCTTTGCATCTCTTTTCTTTCCTTCAACCTTTGATTCGGCAACTTCAACATTAGCGGCGTATCCGCAATGCTCGCAGTAAGCAACAGTATCTTCACCTGCATCCGACTTAACCATAAATTCTTCCGATCCGGTTCCGCCCATTGCTCCACTTGAAGCTCCAACTACAAAATATTTTAAATGGCATCTATCGAAAATATTTCTGTAAGCTTTGTCATGAAGTCCGTAAGCAATATCAAGCTGTTCCCATGTTGCATCGAAAGTATAAGCATCTTTCATCAGGAACTGTCTGCCACGTATAACACCGCTTCTAGGTCTTGCTTCGTTTCTAAATTTAGTTTGTATCTGATACCAAATTTGCGGAAGGTCTTTATACGATTTAAGGACATTACGTGCATGGTACGTCATAATTTCTTCATGAGTTGGCGCAAGAACGTAATCCCTATTCTTAACATGAAATAAGATATCTCCGAATGCTTCAACACGGTTTGATTCTTCCCAAATCTCACGCGGATTTAACGCAGGAAGGTGAAACTCTTGTCCTCCGATTGCATCCATTTCTTCTCTGATAATTTGGGATATCTTTTTAATTACTTTATATCCGACCGGAAGGAAAGAATAAATTCCGGCAGATAACATTCTGATCATACCAGCTCTTAACATTAAAATATGACTCTTTACAACCGCATCATTCGGTACTTCTTTTAATGTCGGAACAAACGACTTACTTAAACGCATACATTTTCCTAACTATAATAATTCTCTTGGTGAAGACTAAATTTGAAAATCAAAAATAACTAAATGAAAAAGTTTATCAAAATAAAAGAAATTAAGGCATCACTTATTTAACCGAATTTCAATTAAGGAAATTTTACATAACTTTTACAAAATATAGAAGCTATTAATTGGATATTAATTATTCTTATCTTATTTTAACACACCATCTCACAGAAAGCGGATATATGTCTAAAGAAGAAATCAAATTCAATTCCAGATTTGAGGTAATTAAAAGCCTTGAAGGTTTTGTTAATCAAAATATTCATGATTTATTAAAACCTATTGAACAAAGCTGGCAGCCGAGTGATTTTCTACCAGATATGAAATCCGAAGGCTGGCACGAAGAACTCGTTGAATTTCGTAAAAGATCTATGAGCCTGCCGGACAATCTGATTGTTGTTTTAATCGGTGATATGATAACGGAAGAAGCTTTACCTACCTATCAAACATGGTTAAACAGACTTGAAGGTGTTACGGATATTACAGGCAACAGCGATAACGGATGGGCAAAATGGAGCCGCGGATGGACATCTGAAGAAAACCGGCATGGTGATCTGCTGAATAAATATTTATATCTTACTGGTATTGTAAATATGCGAGCTGTTGAAGTTACAATTCATCATTTAATAAATAATGGTTTCGACCCTAAAACAGAAAACGACCCTTACCTAGGATTTATTTATACTTCATTTCAGGAAAGAGCTACAAAAATTTCCCACAGTAATGTTGCCAAACTTGCTAAAAAGGCAGGCGAAGACAGGCTTCATAAAATTTGCGGTGTAATTGCCGGTGACGAAGCTCGGCATGAAAAAGCATATAAACTTTTTATGACAAAAATTTTTGAGGTCGACCCGGTACAGGCAATTTTATCATTCGCCAAAATGATGAAATCAAAAATTACTATGCCTGCCAATTTAATGTATGACGGAAATGATAAAAATCTATTTGTCAGATTTTCGAATGTTGCTCAAAAATTGGAAGTCTATACTGCTAAAGATTATGCCGAGATTATAAGCAATCTTGTTAATGGATGGAATATTGACAAATTAGGCGGATTATCAGGTATGGCTGCCAAAGCGCAGGATTATCTTTGCACGCTTTCCGAGAGGTACCTTGCCGTTTCTAAAAGACTTTCTATCGCAGGCAGCAATGAAAAATTCAGCTGGATATTTGGCAGAGAAGTTTAATTTTTTAATAAATGTATTCTGAATAATAAATTATATTCCTTTTCCTCCAATAGAGCAAAATCTTTAATTTACTCTTCTTTTTATATTTGATAAAATCAATCAACTATAATACTTTCACCAATTATAAAATTTTTCTTTATATCTTTTTTATATTTATGAATAAATAATTTGAGTGTTTTTAAATGGAAGAAATTTTAACATTTGAAGAAATAAGAGTAATCGGTTCTTTAATTGAAAAAGAACTTACAACTCCGGAATATTACCCTTTGACTATTAACGCAATAAAAAATGCATGCAATCAAAAATCAAATAGAGATCCGGTTGTTTCATTTGATGAAAGTTTAATTGAAAAAACTTTGGATAAATTAAGAGAAAAATCATTTGCAAGCAGAATTACGGGCAGTGATATTCGAGTTCCAAAGTATAGACAGGTCTTTACGGAATCAATGCATTTTTCTCCCGAAGAAGTTTCAGTAATGTGCGTTTTAATGCTAAGAGGACATCAAACGCCTGGTGAGATAAAATCACGTAGTGGAAGAATGTTCAATTTCGAAAACCTTTCCCAAGTTGATAGTGTGCTTCAAAAATTGATGAGGGGAGATAAACCTCTAATTATGAAATTGCCGAAACAAACGGGGATGAAAGAATCTCGTTATATGCATCTCTTATCCGGCAAACCTGAAATTGAAGAGATAGAAAATCCTAAAAGCAAATATATAAGTAATGATGACGAAAGAATAACGAATCTTGAAGCAGAGCTTGAAGCTATCAAAGTAGAAATTAATGAGCTTAAAATGCAGTTTGAAAAATTCAAAAAACAATTTGAGTAATAAGTTTATTTAACCGAAAACAAAAATATTTAAATAAATACTTTGAATTTTATTATTTGTATTTTATCTTTATTAAAACAATCGGCATGACCGGGGAACTTATATAAAGGGTAAGATGTCGTTAAAAAAAACATACTTAAAATTTTCTTACAAGACTGCTGATTTATTTGAACGTGCTAAAATGACAGAGCATACATTTATGATAATTGTAGCTATTATCATAGGTGTCTTAGCTGGATTCGGTGCAATTGCTATCCGTGTTTTAATAAAAGAAATCTCTTTATTAGCATATCCCGGTGGAGATAATTTCCTTCTTAATGTAATGCATGCTCCGTGGTTAAAGATTTTACTTATTCCAATTGTCGGAGGGCTAATTGTCGGGCCGATAATTTATTTCTTAGCACCTGAAGCAAAAGGTCATGGGGTTCCGGAAGTAATGCAGGCAATATTGCTCAAAGGTGGAATGATCCGTGCCCGTGTTGCTGTTATTAAAGCAATTGCATCTGCAATCTCTATCGGTACCGGCGGTTCTGTTGGAAGAGAAGGACCCATTGTACAGATCGGTTCAAGCTTAGGCTCAACAGTAGGTCAGTTTTTCAGAATACCGAGTAAAAAGCTTAAAACATTAGTCGGATGCGGAGCCGCGGCCGGAATTGCCGCCGCATTTAATGCCCCTATTGCAGGTGCTTTATTCGCAGTTGAAATAATATTGATGGACTTCGCTGTTGCACAATTTTCCCCTATAGTTATTTCTTCAGTTATGGCTACTGTAATTTCGCACAGCTTCCAGGGAGACTTTGCTGCATTTCTTGTTCCCAAATATCATCTTGCATCTCCTTACGAAATATTCTTCTATTTCATTCTTGGTTCGGTAAGCGGAATAGTATCATTTCTTTTCATTAAAGTATTGTATTTTCTTGAAGACTTTTTTGATAACAAATTTCATATCCCGGAATATCTAAAACCTGCTGTGGGCGGAATAGGAATTGGAGTTATTGCATTAATTTTCCCACAAATAATGGGTGTCGGTTACGATTCGATAAACCTTGCACTTCATGAAAATTTGGTCTGGTACATTGCACTTCTATTAGTATTTGTTAAACTTGTTGCTACATCTATAACTCTCGGTTCAGGCGGATCAGGAGGAATTTTTGCTCCATCACTATTTATTGGCGCAATGCTTGGATATTTTTTCGGTTCAATCGCCCATAACTTGTTCCCGGCAATTACAGCTACACCAGGAGCTTACGCTTTAGTCGCAATGGGTGGCCTTGTAGCCGGCACAACAAGAGCTCCTATTACTGCAATCATAATTGTATTCGAGCTTACAAATGATTACCGCATCATTCTTCCTCTAATGATTACCTGTATAATAAGTACAATTCTTTCCTCAAAGCTAAGCCGGGAATCTATTTATACTTTAAAACTTTTGCTTCGAAACATAAGCATTAAAGAGGGAACCGAGTTAAATATAATGGAATCGATATTTGTTAAAAATGTTTATACTACGAGTTTCGATACATTAAATGTTAATGATAATTTCAGCCAGGTAGTCAATAAAGTTATTAGAGGGAAAGGACCGGAATTTCCAGTGACGAATCCAAACGGACGTGTATTAGGAATGATTTCTATATACGATATTAAAGATAATTTATATGATAGAGACTCGCTAAAAGATTTGTTAATTGCCGGTGATATAGCAAATACAAATTTTACTTCATTAACTCCAGACGATAACTGTCAATCTGCAATAGATAAAATGAGAGAATACGATTTGGAAGGGCTGCCGGTCGTAACGCAAATAGATTCAAATACAATAATCGGTATGATATGGATGAAAGATATTCAGTCCGCTTATCAAAAAGAAATAGAAGCGCGTGATATTACCTCCAATCTTGCAAGTCATATTATGATGAAGGAAGAAACCCTTCAGGTAAGATTTATGGAAGGCTATTCCATTTCAGAAATTGATCCGCCGAAATCTTTTATTGGTAAATCAATCCGGGATCTTGATATAAGAGTAAAATATGGTGTTGATGTTCTTTCGATAAAGACTAAAAAAGGCAATGAAGAAAAGATTACTGCAATCCCTAATCCGGAGTATGTTATATCGG
>JBJKQE010000038.1:0-4850 GCA_046705645.1 Ignavibacteriaceae bacterium
GGCGCGGGTAATCTTTTGGGTACAGAACAAACCGGTTTTATAAATGATGTTGGTTTTGATCTTTATATTAAACTAATAAATGAAGCGGTCGAAGAATTAAAGTACGAAGAATTCAAAGAAGTCTTTAAAGATTTGCCTAAGCCCGAAGACCGTACTGAGCCGACAATTGACACATATTTTGAAATCGGTATTCCTTCAACATATATGCCTGAACAGATGGACCGACTGAATTTTTATACGGCACTTTATTCGATAAAAAATTTAACGGAAATAGAAGAGCTGAAAGATGAAATGAAAGACAGGTTTGGACCTTTGCCTGTTCTTGTTCAGAGACTTATTTCTGCGGCGACATTAAAACTTTACGCTTCTTATGCTTTATTTGAAAGAGTGATTATTCAAAGGAAAAATATTTTCATCATTCTTCCTAGGGGACAAAAGGAAGAATATTATAAATTTAAATTTGTTGAGCTTATGAGATTTATAATTGCAGAATATAAAGAGACTATAAAATTTAACCAGCAGAAGGATGTGCTGAAATTAGTAATTCAAAATAATTTTGAATCACCCGAGAAATTAATGGAATTTATTATTGAGCTAAGTAAAAAAGTTATGAATCTGTTCCGAGCGGAAATAAAAGAAACTGTTAGTGAACAAAATTTTAGTTAATTTAGTACACTATTAATATAAATACTGAGGGTGAACTTGAAAATCGCTTTTATTGTTTTTAACGATTTAACTCTTCTGGATTTTGCGGGAGTTTACGATACAATTACCAGGTTGAAAACCATGAAGTTGAAGAACGATCTATCGTGGGACATTTGTGCTATGAGCGAAACGGTTAGAGACAAACATGGTTTCAAAATAATTCCCGATAAAGCTGGAAATAATTTGGGCAGATATGATGCTATTATTGTACCGGGAGGACTAGGAACAAGAAGTCTGCAAAATGATAGTGAATTTATTGATTGGCTAAAGACTGCGCAAAATATTCAATATAAAATTTCAATTTGTACCGGAAGTCTGCTGCTGGGTGCTGCCGGCTTTTTGAAAGGCAAGAAGGCTACTACGAACTATTTGGAATATGAAACTTTAAAACAATATTGCGGAGAAGTAGTTGAGGAAAGAATAGTTGAAGATGATGATGTTATAACTTCAGGAGCAGTTACCGCTTCTATTGATTTGGGACTTTACCTTTGCGAAAAATGGGTAAGCAAAGAAGCTAAAGAAAAAGTTAGAGAAGCTATTGATTACCCATTTGCAAAGTAATTTAATTATTTCTTTATCTTTGCCAGAACTCTTTTTGCAGTATCAACAATATTTTCCGGAGTAAAGCCGTATTTTTCCATTACAATACCTACCGGCGCAGAAGAACCAAATTTTTCAACGCTGACAGCTTCGCCGTAATCGCCTATATATTTATCCCATCCGTGTTTAACTCCGGCTTCAACTGAAACGCGTGCTTTAACAATCGGCGGAATTACAGAATCACGGTATTCTTTTGACTGCTTTTCGAATAATTCCCAGCTTGGAAAACTAACTACTCTAACTTTAGTTCCTTCGGATTCAAGCTTATTAGCAGCAGTTAATGATATTCCAACTTCGGAACCGGTTGCAAGAATAATTAGATCCGGAGTTCCTTTACTGTCTTTTAATACATAAGCTCCTTTAAGAAGATTTTTTGCTGAAGGATATTTCTTTTGATCTAGAATAGGCAGTCCTTGTCGGGTTAACAATAACGCTACCGGACTTCCAATGTGTTCCAATGCGGCTTGCCAGGCATAAACAGTTTCGTTTGCATCTGCTGGGCGAATTACAATAAGCTTTGGAATTGCTCTAAGAGATGAAATATGTTCCACCGGCTGATGTGTAGGTCCGTCTTCACCTAGACCAATACTATCATGTGTAAAAACATAAATAGGTTTTATTTTTGATAACGAACCCAATCTTATTGCCGGACGCAAATAATCGGAAAAGATTAAGAACGTACCGCCGTAAGGAATTACTCCGCCGTAATATGCCATTCCGTTAAGAATGCTTGCCATACCGTGTTCACGAATTCCAAAATGAAAATTTCTTCCGTCTCTGTTTTCAGCAGAGAAATTTTTGTAATCTTTTAAATAAGTATTATTGGAAGGCTCAAGATCGGCTGAACCGCCGATTAAAGTCGGTAAAGAAGATGCAATTGCATTCAACACTTTTCCGCTTGCTGCTCTTGTAGCGAGTTTTTTACCATCGTCTTCGAACGAAGGAAACTTTGATTTCCATTCTTCTCCGAAGTTTCCACTCATTACATCTTTAAATAATTTTGCATCCGCCGGATATTTTTCTTCATACTTTGCGAAAAGCTTATTCCAGTTATCTTCTTCTTCTTTGCCTTTTATTCCGACTTTCTTGAAAAATTCATTTACTTTATTTGGTATAAGAAACTCCGGTTCCAATGGCCATCCGAGGTTTTCTTTTGTCAACTTAACTTCTTCAGGGCCTAAAGGGGAGCCGTGAGCATGGGATGTATCCTGCTTGTTGGGGCTGCCGAAACCGATATGGGTATGTGTAATAATTATTGAAGGTTTGTCGGTTACTTTCTGCGCGTTTTTCAGTGCTGTTTCCAATGCGTCAAGATTATTTACATCTTCAACTTCCTGAACATGCCAATGATAACCTTCAAATCTTTTATTAACATCATCTGTATATGCAAGTGAAGTTGGTCCGTCGATGGTTATATGATTATAATCATAGAAGAAAATTATTTTACCGAGCTTTAAATGTCCTGCAAGTGCAGCCGCTTCGTGAGAAACACCTTCCATCATGTCGCCGTCGCTGCAGATACCGTAAATATAATGATCGAGAATTTTTATATCGTCTTTATTAAATCTGCTTGCTAAATATTCTTCGGCAATTGCCATCCCTACAGAATTAGCAAAGCCCTGTCCAAGCGGGCCGGTAGTAGTTTCAACTCCTTCCGTTAAACCAAATTCCGGGTGCCCGGGAGTAATACTGCCGAACGTGCGGAACAGTTTTAATTGATCCATTGGGATATTGTAGCCGCAAAGGTGAAGTGTGCTGTAAAGAAGCATACTGCCGTGCCCGGCTGATAAAACGAATCTATCTCTGTTTAGCCACTTTGGATTAGCCGGATTGTGCTTCATAATTTTTGTGTACAATAAAAATGCAATCGGTGCACAGCCCATCGGCATTCCCGGGTGACCGGAATTTGCTTTTTGTACTCCGTCGACGGCTAAAAATCTAATTGTGTTTATACATAATTCATTCATTTTATCTTGATTAGAAGGCATAATAGTGCTCCTTTATTTAGACCGGTTTAACTTTCTTAAAATTTTATCTTACAAATATATTAAAAAGTAAGGGAATTTTTGAATTAAATTAAAATGATGTTTATCATATAAATGTTTTTTAAAATATACTAACTTCAAAAAAATAATTGCTTGTAAATTCTAATTTTCTAATATTCTAATTAGAAAATTATCTAAGTTATAGTCCAAAGGGTTTTCTAATCATATAATTGAAGTTCTTTATAAATTCAATTTTTAAAATGAAATTAAACAATAAATGAAACAAATAAATCGGGAGATTTCATTTCTTTATTATACCTTAATTCTTGTGCTATTTTTTTCATCACTTAATATTACATATTCTCAACAAATTATTTTTCAAAAACCTTTAAGTGATAGAATTGCAAACTACGATATGAATGTTAAGCTTAATCCTGAAAAGAAATTAGTAACCGGGGAAGAAACGTTATATTGGAAAAATACTTCCAACGATAAAATAAGTTGTTTGGAATTTCATTTATATCTAAATGCATTTAAGAATACCAATTCTACTTTCATAAAGGAGTCCGGCGGACAGCTTCGCGGCGATCAGTTTAATACAAATTCGAAAATAAACTGGGGATGGATTGATGTCCTTTCAATGAAGGTAAAAGACGGTGAAGATCTTACTGGCAAAATTAAATTCATACATCCAGACGATAATAACACCGATGATCAAACTGTAATAAGCGTTCCGCTCAGCAAGCCGGTACTTCCGGGAGAGGAAATTACCTTAAATATAAAATTTGAATCAAAACTGCCTAAGGTATTTGCAAGAAGCGGGTTCAGCGACAACTTTTTTATGGTTGCGCAGTGGTTTCCTAAAATAGGAGTTTATGAACATGCAGGCGAGCGGTATGCAGTTAAAGGCCAGTGGAACTGTCACCAGTATCATGCAAATTCGGAATTCTACGCCGACTTCGGAGTATATAATGTTCATATAACAGTTCCTAAAAATTATGTAGTAGGCGCTGTGGGAGTTTTGCAGAATGAAGTTCAGAATAACGACGGAACAAAAACTTTATTTTATCATGCCGAAGATGTAATTGATTTTGCATGGACGGCTTCGCCATTGTTTAAAGTAGTTAATGCTGAATGGAGGCATGTAAAGATAAGAGTTCTTTTACAGCCGCAGCATCTTCCACAAGCCAATCGGCATGTAAATTCCGTTGAAGATGCACTGGAATATTTTGATAAATATTTAGGAAAATATCCTTATCCGGATCTAACAATTGTCGATCCGCCGTTCCGTGCATTTGGTGCCGCCGGAATGGAATATCCCACTTTGTTTACCGCCGGCTGTTTATGGGGAATTCCGGATGGAATAAAATTAACCGAAAATGTTGTAATTCATGAATTCGGACATAATTATTTTATGGGTATGCTTGCGACAAATGAGTTTGAAGAAGCCTGGATGGATGAAGGCTTTAATACTTATTATGAAACCAGGATTATGGATCACTATTACGGGAAAAAGAAATCTTTCTTTGATCTTGGCGGATTTCACTTTGGTGATTTTGA
>JBJKQE010000039.1:0-28778 GCA_046705645.1 Ignavibacteriaceae bacterium
AATGCTTGAAAATGAAAATAGTGACGACGTGGAAAATTTTCTGAAAAAACAAAAATCCGTTTATGATACTTATTTCCTTGGAGAGTTTTATAGAAGAAATGATGAACTCGGCAAAGCGGAGAATATCTTTAATCGTTTAATATCTGATAAAGCCGGTTTGCCTTTAGTGCCTGTTTATCTGTCTTTAGTCAAGGTTTATGTCCAGGAAAAACAGTTTGAAAAAGCCGATAAAACATACTGGAATGCGGTTGATGCGGCAGCAAACCGCGTAGATGCTGCGCTGCTGTTAAAAGACTTCGAGCTTATTCTAAATGAAAGAGAGGTTAAAAAACTTAGCTCGTCATTGCCGCTTACCCGGCTTAAAAAAATAATGAGTCTCTTTTGGCTGGAAAAAGACCCTCTCCCGTCCCTACCTTATAACATGCGTTTGATTGAGCACTACCAAAGATTAATTTATGCGGAAAAAAATTACAGGTACGACGGATTTAGGCTTAGTATTTACGACGCCAATAAGATTGATATTATTAGGCATCCGCCATGGTATAATTTAAATGATGTATTCAATGATATGGGATTAATTTATATTCGCTTCGGCAAACCAGATGAGATTTCAACTACTCTGGATGGAGCAGCACAGCGGAATATGGCATGGCTCTATCATGAAACCGGCAGGCATCCTCGAATGGTTTTCTATTTTTTAATTGATAGGGATGCACCTCCCGGCTATTGGAAACTGGTGCCGATGATTCTCGACAAGAATGTTTTGAACGATCTGCTTACATGGGACCCAAGGTATCACTATGTCGATCCGTTGTATAGAAGCACCTGGGATCAGTTAGTAACGGATGGTGTTAATACCGCGGAACTGGGATTAACTACGGACAGCTTTAAATGGCCGAAAGAAATTATGCCGCTGAATGCCAAAATCTGTGTAAACCAGTTTAGGGTAAATGAAAATACAAATCTTCTTTATATAGATTATGCGGTTCCTCTTGATGAGCTTTCCTCGGAACCAAATAATAACGACAGTCTTTTTTTAAAGGTTGATGTCTCCATTTTCGATTCTACTATGAACCTATTAATGAAAAAGGGCAAGAGTTATAAATTAAACGGCTCCGCCGGTAATATTCATAATAAATTGTTTATTAACGGAGATAAGCTTTCGTTAAAAAGACAAAAATATATAATTTCAATGGACATTCGTATTCCTTCCGGGAATAAGCTGTTCGGTTATTATTTCAACTATAAGCTTAATAATTATAACGACAGCTTAACATGCAGCAGTTTGGAACAGGCATTTAATATTATGCCGATCGATAGCTCGGATAAAAGGGATAAAAAAAATATCAAAATACTTCCCAATCCTACATTAGCATTTGATAAATCGGAAAATGTTTTTACATATTATGAAATTTATAATTTATCTTATGGTATTGATGAACGTACAAATTACTCTGTAAGTTTTGATATTCGGCGAAAGGATAATTCAAAAAACATATGGGACTTCTTTACAGGTCTATTTGGTAAAAGTGATGTTTATAATATTTCTATCAAAAATAATTACAACGGAAACTCAAAAAATGTCTCCAATTACCTGGCATTTGATATAAGTGAATTGAAGAGCGGCGATTATAAAATGACTCTTACGGTTAAAGATAATGTAAGCAGCAAAGAAACCTCAACGTCTTCGGATTTAATTATTAATTAAAGTCAGGCATAACTAGAAAATATCAACTTTTGTCATTCCGAACTTTGCCATAGGCATTCCTGCGGAAGATTCGGAATCTGAATTTTTAATATATTTTTAGATACTGAATCTAGTTTAGAATAACAGCTGCGTAAGTTCATTTATTAAATAACTTAGTGAACAGTGATCAGTAATCGGCAATCTGCAATTTGTAACCTGTAATTTTTTTCCTTAATCCCGTTTCCGGCAATTTATTTCCCGTCTTCTGTTTCCGGCTTAAAACTATTTCCAATATTCCATTTCCTATTTCCTTTTTTCCAACTTAATGACTATAAATGACAATGAATGACTACAAATTACTACGAATGACAATTCCTCATTCCTCAACTATCCATTATCGAATATCCGGCAACCTAATGACAATGACTTACTATTAGCGACAATTAATGTTGACTTCAATTACTGCCTCCCTATTATCGTGATAAATATCAAAATTTTTCCCTACCTACATTGTTATGTAGTTGTCCCTGCCCAAAATAAAATTTAAGTTATGGGCGTGATGATGTTTTAAGCATTAAATTATTTTTCTACATAAAAATTTCTTTAAAACTGTCTTGTGGAGGGCTGGCAGCTGATCAAAAAGAAATATTCAATTTATAAATCGGCGGAAATCCGTTTAATCCGTTCCTGCACGCAGGTGTAATATCCGCGTATAATTTTTCAAATTGTATTTTCTTTATGGTCGGCTGCTGATATGAAATGCTTCAAAGATAAAAAATATCTGTCGGAGAATTTAATATGAAAATATCCACAAAAAGTTTCAATAAATTCATACTCTCCTGCATTGTTCTGAATTGTAAGATAACTAAATACGACTCGTCTGTGAATGTGCTTCCGTTAAAACAATATTTAAATAATTATCGGAGTTTAATGTAATATAAAAACTAAAATAAACTGGTTCAAAAAATATTTAAGATAACTCAAGATATCTGCCTTTATAATGAGGAGATAAATCCCCTTAAATCTATTGATATTTCTTAGATCGTGTTTTAAGATAGATGACTGGCTGTCTCAAAACCATAAACTTGTCATTCTGAACTTGATTCAGAATCTCTTTTTTCAATAGTATCGTAATTGTAGATTCCGGATCAAGCCCGGAATGACACTTTTGAGACAGCCTCAGCAGAAAAGGCCTAAAAACTTCCTGGGCTTTAGTTTATTCTAAATAGGCAGTCAGCTTGTGTAATATGAAAAACCGGGGATTTAAATCCATGGTTTATCGCTTAAATTTTTCCGGTAAGTATTTAACGCGGATGTTAAATGCCTGCCTTTCTTAAAAATCCTTAATCTCAAATTTTAGCGGACAAATTTTAAAATATCTAAAAGGAAAATTATGAAAAATTTTTTACGGCAATCATTAAGTCTTGCATTGTTTTTTATTCTTATAATATGCGGATCAAATAACTCTTTCGCACAAAGATACTGGAACACGGCTGCGAAGTTTAACTATAATGATAATAGTTATATAGCTGTTGCACCCGGCAGCGAGCTTTCTCATTTGTCGGGAAGCTTTACTGTGGAATTTTGGTATAACTGGGAAGTTTACGGAACCATTTTTGAAAAAGACGGATTTAGTATTGAATTATATCCCGTTTCAAACGGCAAAGTCGTTGCGTTTGTAAATACAGAAGGTTTTTTAAGACTTTCGACTAAAACCAGTACTGCTATGGACAGATTTAAATGGTACCATTTAGCTTGTACATTCGACAGTGTTTCAGGCACGATTGCATTTTATATCAACGGAAATTTAGATACATCTGCAACTGTAGGAAACAAAGGACCTATCCCAAGTAACGATACTTTATTCATCGGTGGTCATGGCCCCAATTATTACGGATACTTCGGAGGAATGCTGGATGATTTTAGAATATCTAATCAGGCTATAAATCCTTACGAAATAATTTATGATTACAGGCATCCGTATGTAGGCTATCTGTATACCGCCAATCCGAATTTCCCGGCGCATTTTATTTTATCATGCTGCTTTGATGATCAATATACAGGGCCTTTCGATAATCTGCATTTTTTTGACGGTGAAAACAATTTCTTTGCTTATAATGTTCAAGCTGTAGATTTAGGTCAGCATCCTTCGCAGACAATTATAACTAATTCTTCTTTAAATACTCCATACGGAACGGGCTATGTAGCAATGCCTTCCAACGCCGATATTGAACTTTCGGGCCCGATGACTATTGAAGCTTGGATTTATCCGCAAAATGCAACAAGTACGGAAGAATATATTGTGGACAAAAAAGGCGGATGGAATGACCCCGGCTATGCAATATATTATTCACTGGATGGAAACAATGTGCCGAAAATAAGATTTAAAAATGATGGTACGGGAATTTATTCAAATTCTGCCGTGCCGTTAAATAAATGGACTTATGTTGCCGCAACTATTGCACAAGATAATACCGTGAACATTTATATCAACGGCCGATTAGATGTAACCGGAGCTCTTCCTTTTGCATCGGCAAACACGGATAGTCTTTATATCGGCAATATTTTAAATGGAACAAGTGCAAATAATTTTAACGGCTTTATAGATGCCGTAAGAATTTCCAATTACGCAAAGACTCAAGCGGAAATTCAAAAAAATATGTTCAATATTATTGATATATCTAATAAACCTCAGGCTCCTAATTCAACAGTAGGTATTGATTTTGAGTATTATGATTTTCCGAGTACCGGTAACGGCTATTATTATAATTTTGTTGGTAACTCCTCATATAGTAATGAATACTATGATAATTCTCCGGTAGCGCCTGTTTCCCCGATGCTCGGCAACAATTATCCCGGATTTCCCGATAAGTTCACAATTAAATCTTCAGACAGAAGAATACCTCAGTTTAATACTGCCGGTTATATGGAAGAGGACAGTCTTGATATTTCAAATACAGGAAAGATTGCCGATGTTAAGATGTTTTTAGCGCTTGAACATGCTGATTTACACGATCTTCAAATTTATTTATTCAATCCCGGCGGTGATTCCGCAATGGTATGGAATCAAAATTACGGCCAGCTTTACTGTAACAGTATCACCACAGTTTTTGATGATAATTCTACCGATACTTTAATCGACGGAAAATATATAGACTTTGGTCCCAGCATAAAACCATACAGCCCTATTAACCAGGTATTTGCCGGGAAAAATTCTCAAGGTACCTGGAGATTAAAAATTGTGGATTTAAATAACGGCTCAACCGGATATCTATACGGATGGGGATTGCAAGTTACTACGGCAACCGGCATTAAAGATAAAAAATTGTCTCCTAATAAATTTGAATTGGCCCAAAACTATCCCAACCCGTTCAATCCAAGTACAAAAATAAAATATTCTATTCCTAATGTAGGGACAAGCCGCGACTTGTCCGTACGATTAATTATTTATGATTTGTTAGGAAGAAAAGTCAAAACACTCGTAAATCGAGAACAGCGGCCCGGCAATTATGAGGTAACTTTTGACGGATCAAAACTTTCAAGCGGAATTTATTTCTACAAACTTCAGGCGGGTTCCTTTATTCGAACAAAGAAGATGATACTTTTAAAATAGATATATCCCCTTGCGTATCGGATAATTCGTAGCACAGATTATTAATCTGTGCTATTATAATTGGAAAATTTAATAAAAAACAGACGTTCAATTATTTAATTATGTTCAAATAATTACTTGTTGATCAGCCGTGAATGTTAGAATCAGGTGTAAATAAAAAATAGTCAGATTCAAAAGTATTAAAAAATCCAAATCCAAGCCTTAAAGGGCGTGGCTGAATAACCACCACCTTCAGGTCGTGGAGATTGAAAACCCCAAAACGTCCGGGCTTTAGCCCATTCAAAATTGGAGATCAATTTGAGATTTGCAAAAAAAAATTTATTAAAAAAGACTAAAATCAGTTTTGATAATTATCTAAAAATAAAAAGGATATAAAAATGAAATATTTTACAAGGTTCTTTTCCGTATTATCTTTTCTATTGATTGCTGCAAGCTTTATGTTCGCTCAAAATTCAAACTCTAAATTAATTGCATCCGGTAAATCTCATTCTCAAATTTTAAATAACAATCCTAATAACAAAACTATTAATGAGATTGAAAAAGAAATTACTCGGATACGACACAAAGATAAAATTTCTTCCCGGGAAAAATTAATATCGTTGCAGAATAGGCTCTTACAACTCCAGCATAAGCAAAGTAGTTTTTCAAAAATTTTCGGTGCGAATATATTAGGGTATCAGCAGAGCCAGCCGGATTTTATTGAAAAAGTAGCTTCAAATAATAAAAGCTTGATATGGCACGGAAATATTAATATAATGGGCATTGCAACCGCAACCCAATATCAAGGCACACATGCAGGCAGAGTTTGGATAGAATTTGACACTAGAACCAATAATACAGACTCCCTTTTTATTTATTATTCGGATGATCTTAAATCATGGCATCCGTACTATGCAAATGTATTAGGTGCAGAGTTTCTTCCCGACCAAATTGATATGACAATTGTTGAGCCTACTACCGGGGATTCTTATATCTGGACGACTTTCGGAGTTTACGATAACAATCATGATGCTTGCGCACTTTTTGTAATTGACGCCAATCACCCGCAGTTAAGTGACGGTGTAATTCTATCATGGCCTGGTGCGGGTGCTTCCGATGGTTACTATAATCCGCGGGTTACTACAGACAACAGTAAATATCCTAATCTTGCACACGTATTTTTAGTTTGTTCTGTTGATTCTATTGTAAACGGCAGCAGACATTTTAATGCTCAAAAAATTGCTACGATTGGTAATCCATATACTCCTTATATTGATTCATGCCAGCTCGCTTTTGACCCGAATATCCTCCCCGTATATTGGCCGGTGGGCGGCGATCTGTATTCAAGAATTCTTTATTCGGATGTTGCATATTTTTACCAGTCATCAGATAAATCCGATCACTTGATGATTACTTATTCCAATATCCCCGATACTACCCATATTTGGCTCACCAATTACACTGTAAAAGGAATGGGGGGAACGGCTGTCACCGCTGGAACACTTGGCGACGGCAGCAGGGGCTTTCTAAATGCACAGGTCGCTTCACCAGGAATAAACGCTCAGATTATGGTAATGGGTTGGAGCATAGATGGTAATTCAGCTAACTTCAAACATACTTTTTTAACTGCTTATAAAACCGAAGACGGCGGTGCGAATTGGACTAGCTATGATGTGGATACTAAAAATCACTCTGACTCATTGGTAATTGTAGGCTTAAACATAACTGCAAAAAGAGGGGTTCCGGATACTTATTATGCAACCGCATATACCGATTCCGTCTTTTTAAACTATGGCAATATTGTTTTTTATTATTATTCATCTATTGTAAGCAGCGGAAACAACTGGAATAAACCTGTTGCTATTAAAAGCGGAAGCAATGTGCTTTATGGAAGTATAAAACCCGGAGTCCAAAACAACGGGTCATCGGACGGGTTAGCTGTATGGTTTTGGAATGATGGAAAGGACAGCCTGTGGGCAACTTCTAATCTAGGACCAGTTACTTCTGTGGAAAGCTCAATTCATGTTGTAAAGGATTTTTCATTATCTCAGAATTATCCTAATCCTTTTAATCCTTCAACTGAAATAAATTATAGCATACCTAAACCTGGAATTGTAAAATTGACGGTATACAATTCATTAGGACAAAAATTAGCGGTTTTAGTAAATAAATATCAACAAGGCGGCAAACATTCAATCAATTTCAACGCTAAAAATTTGGCAAGCGGTATTTATTTTTATCGCCTCCAATCAGGTTCCTTTATTCAGGCAAAGAAGATGATACTTTTAAAATAGATACATCTCCTTGCGTATCGGATAATTCGTAGCACAGATTATTAATCTGTGCTATTATAATTGGAAAATTTAATAAAAAACAGACGTTCAATTATTTAATTATGTTCAAATAATTACTTGTTGATTAGCCGTGAATGTTAGAATCAGGTGTAAATAAATAATAGTCAGATTCAAAAGTATTAAAAAATCCAAATCCAAGCCTTAAAGGGCGTGGCTGAATAACCACTACTTTCAGGTCGTGGAGATTGAAAACCCCAAAACGGTCCGTGCTTTAGTCCATTCAAAATTGGAGGTCAATTTGAGATTTATAAATAAAAAAAATTATAAGAAAGACCTAAATGAGTTTTGATAATTATGTTAACTAAATGCAAAGGATTATAAAATGAAAAAGCTGTTAAAGATTTCGTTACTGTTTATAATTTCAGTTTTGTTATGTTTCTCTTTTACTTATTCTCAACTTAAAACTTCTTCCAATCTAAATAATCTTCATACGGCAAAACAAATACGGCAAATAATTAATGAACAAAATGTACTGCAGGCGGAAATTTATAAGCTGCACAAAATAAATACTCCCGGCGCGTTGAAAAAACTAAGGACGGTTGAATTTCAATCAGCAGCTTTAAAGGTAAGGAAGGATGCGATATTAAAAAACTCTAATACAAATTATAAATCATTTGCCGGTAAAGGCGATGAATCTATTAAAAAGGTTGCCGTTGGCGATAGAAGTATAATTGAAAGTAATTCTCATGGTTATGATTCATTTGCAACCGCTACAGAAATAAGAGGACCGCATAAAGGAAGAATATGGGTGGCTTATTCCACCGAAGCATCCACTTCAACAGATTCTATTGTTTTCTATTATTCGGATGACGGCGCTTTATGGCATTATTATGCTTGGGCGAAATTTCAAGGTTATCTCTGTTATACTGATGAAATGGATTTAGCCGTTGTTGATCCGGATTCGGGCGACTCTTATTTATGGTGTTCGGCAGGAATATACACTACTAATAAAGGAATTTTAAAATGCGGAATAATTTCCATAGATGTTACAAACTTTAATGAAGGCGAAAATATTTTAAGCTGGCCCGGCGCCTCACCATATGATAACTATTATTGCCCTAGAATTGCAACTGATAATAGTTACTATACAAAAAAGCCGTATGTATTTATTGTATGCTCGATTGATTCATCGGTGAATGGAAGTAAATATTTATACGGGCAAAAATTAGCTGTTATACACGATCCGCTTACGGTAGATATTACTTCATCCCTGCAATATTATCCTTCCCTGCTTCCTGTTTACTGGCCGGCCGGCGGCACAACAGAATATGAATTTTTATATTCCGATCTGACATGTGAAGTTCAACTGCCGGACAGCATAGAGACAGTTATGATTTCCTATTCAAATGTCCCCGATTCTACTCATATCTGGTTAACAAAATATATTGTAAATGGTCAAGCAACCTTCTTGGGGACCGTCGGCAGCGGTACAAAATATATTTCTCAATCGGAAATTGCATCTCCAATTGTCGGTAACCAGCTTATGATAGCTTGTTTGGCATCAGATAATAATAATAATAGTATTATAACTTATAAATCCACGGATGCAGGGACCACATGGAAGGAAAATGTTTTATTCAATACAATAACCAGCAATACTTATTACCCGGCTTATTTCGATTTGATTTCAAGACCCGACATAAGTAACAATTATCATATTATTTACACTATTGATACTGCTCTTACCGGGGTTTTCTTTCCGATAGTTAGCGGAATAATCTATAAGTCTTCTCTAAATACAAATAGCAATAACTGGAATTCAGGATATTCCGTAACTTCATTGTTCAGCAGTGATACCACGTATAACTATTATGCCAGAGCAGGGTACTCAATTGGTAAAAGCCAAAATAATTTTGCTTTAATTAACGCGAGTAGCAGTTCGAATATCTATTTAATTTCTCAATATAACTTTGGAGAAATAACCTCAGTTAAAGGCCAAAACATTTTTGTTTCTAATTTTAACCTTCAGCAGAATTACCCTAATCCTTTCAATCCTTCAACCGAAATAAATTATAATATACCGAAAGCTGGAATTGTGAAATTATCAGTATATAATTCATTGGGACAAAAATTAGCAGTATTAGTAAATAAATATCAACAAGCCGGCAAACATACAGTCAATTTCAACGCTAAAAATTTAGCAAGCGGAATTTATTTTTATCGTCTCCAATCAGGTTCCTTTATTCAGGCAAAGAAAATGATACTTTTGAAATAGGCAAGTCCTTATAAGCTGTTTAACAAGAAATTATCTTTTATAAAATCCGTGCTAATCTGTTAAAATCAGTGCTATCCTTATGCATCTTTAAGAAGGATATTTCTTTTTAAAAAGCCCGCTCAAAAGGAGTGAGAACAAATAATAAATAATCGGTTAATAAATTAGAAATAGTTTAATTCAAAAAAATTATTCCTAGTTTTGATTTTTTTCAAGGAAAATAATTGGAGGTTAAAAATAAATGGGAAGATATTCTAAAATACCTTCCCTTTAATTTATAAAAATAAGAATTGATTTTATTGAAGAGCCTTAAGTATAGTTTCCGAATAGCTCTTATAAACAGGATCCGATTTAGCTTTATTTAAATATTCTTTAGCCTTTTTAGATTCATTCTTTTGCGCATATGAAGCTCCGATATAATAATTAGGCCCGCCTTCACCTATATTCTTTTTATACTTTAAAGCTTTGAATCCGGCACTAATAGCTTGACTGTATTTACTTTCCTCGTAATAAATTCTGGCTAAAGAAAGATATGCATAATCATAGTTATCATAAGTAACTGCTTTGTCTAATAGACTACTTGCCTTTTTTAAATCCTTATCGTTTTCGGCAGTTGAAGCTAAGTTCGTATAAGAAAGCGCTAAATTAAACTTAACTTGTTTATTTGTGGTTTCATCCTTCGAAAGTGTAAGTACTTTTTCAAAATTGTTAATCGCATCCTGATATTTGCCGAGACTGTAATAGACATTTCCTAAATCATTATAAGCTGCATCGAATTTTGGGTTAGCCTTAATTGCATTTTGAAAATTTTGAATTGCATCGTCGGTATTTTTTAATTTCATATCAGCAAAACCAATCTGATAATAAATTCTATAATCTTTATCAAACTTTAGGGCATTTTCAAAATCTGCAAGCGCACTTTTATAATCGCCTTTTTTTGATTTTGCTAATCCTTCGTTAAAGGGTTTAACAGCATCCTTATTCATAGTTTGTGCAGTCCCATAACCGGATATAAAAATTATGAAGACAAGGCTGCATAACAGATAAGTCACTTTTTTCATTAGATTCTCCGTCTTTTGTTTTGATAATTTAATTAGTGCGGAAGAAGGGAATATTACCCTCACCCAAAATTGATGCAGTATCTAAAAATTACTTCTGCGATTAAAATTTCCGCAAAATTTTGCTCAAAAATATTTTTTTTCAACAAAATAATCAATATTATTGAAAAAAGACTATTAACAAGATCACACTAAGTTTTAAAGTAAAAATTAATTTTTTTATTGTTTCATTCCGAAATAAAAATTTATATCCTTATTCAATTAATAAATTAATTCAAGAATTCTGCGAAAATCTCTTCTTTTAAATGTCTGTAAAAGTTAATCAATTAAATGCAGGTCTCATTGCTTTTTTAGAATACCTTTGAATTGGCATCCTTTAAAATAATTATTTTATCTTCATTTTCTTAAATAATCAGCTCATATTAACTATTATTATTAAATATAATTAAAGGTAATAATAATTTCAGAGACTAATTAATCACAATAGAATTGAAAATTTACAATTTATAATTTTTTAACGTTCTCTTTTCTTGACAAATTTTAGCCGGAATTGTATATTAGCACTCTCTTTTTTAGAGTGCTAATAATCATAAAAATTAATCAAATTAAAAATGGAGGTAAGTAT
This sequence comes from Ignavibacteriaceae bacterium, assembly GCA_046705645.1. Classification (GTDB taxonomy): domain Bacteria; phylum Bacteroidota; class Ignavibacteria; order Ignavibacteriales; family Ignavibacteriaceae; genus FEN-1297. Next base: position 11,529 of record JBJKQE010000039.1, read on the forward strand.
ATGGCTAAAATAAACTTAAAGCCATTGGCAGACAGAGTAATCGTTAAGCCAAGTGAAGCTGAAGAAAAGACAAAAGGCGGCATCATATTACCTGATACGGCAAAAGAAAAACCTATCGAAGGAACAATTGTGGCAGTTGGTCCTGGTAAAGTTTCCGATGACGGTAAAACCGTAAAACCGGAAGTTAAAGTGGGCGATAAAGTTCTTTATGGCAAATACAGCGGAACGGAAGTTACAGTTGAAGGAGAAGAATATTTAATTATGCGCGAGAGCGATATTTTCGCAATAATCGGTTAATAAATTTTTTAAAAATAAATTGGAGGAAAAAATATGGCTTCAAAATTAATAGAATATAATAGTGAAGCACGTGCGAAATTAAAAAGCGGTGTTGACAAATTAGCCAATGCCGTAAAAGTAACATTAGGCCCTAAGGGTCGTAATGTTATTCTTGAAAAAAAATTCGGTGCACCAACTGTAACTAAAGATGGTGTTTCCGTTGCAAAAGAAATTGAATTGGAAGATAATGTAGAAAACATGGGTGCTCAAATGGTCCGCGAAGTTGCGTCAAAGACCAGTGATGTTGCAGGCGACGGCACAACTACAGCAACCGTATTAGCTCAGGCAATATACAGAGAAGGATTAAAGAATGTTACTGCCGGCGCTAATCCAATGGACCTTAAAAGAGGTATTGATATTGCTGTAGCCAAAGTCGTTGAACATTTAAGATCGGTCAGCCGTGATGTGGAAGGTAGAAATGAAATAGCCCAAGTCGGTTCAATTTCTGCAAACAACGATAAGTCGATCGGTGAATTAATTGCGGACGCTATGGAAAAAGTCGGGAAAGACGGTGTTATTACTGTTGAAGAAGCAAAAGGAACCGAAACCGGTTTGGAAGTTGTTGAAGGTATGCAGTTCGATCGCGGATATCTTTCGCCTTATTTTGTTACCAATACGGAAACAATGGAAGCAATCCTCGAAGATCCTTACATTTTAATTCACGATAAAAAAATCTCAGCTATGAAAGATCTTTTGCCAGTGCTTGAAAAAGTTGCTCAACAAGGTAAATCAATGCTTATAATTGCGGAAGATCTTGAAGGCGAAGCTTTGGCAACTTTAGTTGTAAATAAAATTCGCGGAACTCTAAGAGTTGCTGCGGTTAAAGCTCCGGGGTTTGGCGATAGAAGAAAAGCAATGCTTGAAGATATTGCAGTACTTACCGGCGGAACAGTTATTTCGGAAGAACGCGGTTTCAAACTTGAAAATGCAACCATCTCTTATTTAGGCACTGCTAAAAAAGTAGTTATCGATAAAGACAATACTACTATAGTTGAAGGTGCCGGTAAAACCGATGATATTAAAAAGAGAATTAATGAAATCAAAGCTCAGATAGACAAAACAACATCGGATTATGATAAAGAAAAACTGCAGGAAAGATTAGCAAAACTTTCCGGCGGAGTTGCCGTATTAAAAATCGGCGCTTCAACTGAAGTTGAAATGAAAGAAAAGAAAGCCCGCGTTGAAGATGCTTTGCATGCTACACGCGCTGCTGTTGAAGAAGGTATTGTCGCCGGCGGCGGTGTTGCTTTAGTTAGAGCAGTTGCCGTTCTTGAAAAAGTTAAAGGAGAAAACCTTGATCAAGAAACCGGAATAAAGATAATTCAGAAATCCTTGGAAGAACCGTTAAGACAAATTGTTAATAATGCCGGTCTGGAAGGTTCGGTTGTCCTTCAAAAAGTTAAAGAAGGTAAAGATGATTTCGGATTCAACGCTGCTAACGAATCTTATGAGAACCTTATTAAATCAGGTGTAATCGATCCGACTAAGGTTACAAGAACAGCACTTGAAAATGCAGCTTCTGTTGCATCCCTGCTTATCACAACAGAAGCAGTAGTTTATGAGAAAAAGGAAAAAGAACCTCCAATGCCTGCAATGCCTCCCGGAGGCGGTATGGGTGATATGTATTAATCACTTTTCCTTTGCATAATTAAAGAGGCAGGTTAATTACCTGCCTCTTTTTTTGAATTTAAGACACCCAATGTTTAAAGGTTTTATGCGATTTCTAAAACATTGGGTGTCTCCATATTAAAAATCCCTGCATTCTTATACTTAACATTTAACTTCTTATTTTAAATTCCTTTTCAAAGAAATTATTATATTGCATCATTATTCATAAAAATACTTTTACAAATACTTTAATCTGTCGGAGAAATTATTGACCTCTGAAGAACTAGACGAACTTTTAGACGAAGCGTTTGAACATTTAAGACAGGGCCGATACAGGATGGCTTTGACTGCCGCTAAACAGGTCTATGAACAAAGACAAAATGATTTTAATGCGGCAACATGTTTAGCATGGTCTCTTCTTGAAAACGGATATCCCTCCCAGGCGCTGGAAATGGCTAATTTAGCAGTTCAATTAAGCGATGATGATGTCAGTTCGAGATTATACCGCGGATTCCTATTAATGCGCATGAGCATTTTTGAAGGAGCATTATCCGATCTGGATTATGCTATTTCTAAAAAAACCGATATGCTTGTCTGGGCACATTTAAATAAGGCAAGGTCACTCGGCGGGTTAGGCAGATATTTTGAAGGACTTGAGGAAATTGAAAAGGCTATTGACAACGATGAAGAGAATAATACAAAACTGTTTAAAATTAGAGAATGGTTTAAAAAAACTCTCGGCTATGAAGATGGCTTTTTTAGCGAAATATCATCCGAAAAATTATCTTTACTTGAAGAAGCGGAATATGCTTTTAAGGAAAAAGAATTTTGGTTTTCTATATGGGCAGCTAGAGAAATATTAAATACACCTTCTCTCAGTACCGATCATTATCCGGCGCATCTGATTGAATTGGAATCCTTAACATCAACATTTCAAATAAAAAATGCTAATAAAAAAGCGGAATCTATTAAAGATTTATATAAGAATGATTCCAGGTTCGAAAGTATATATCAAAGAGTATTAAAGTACAGCACGAAAGAAGAAACTAAAAATAAAAGTGAAATTCAACTTAATATTATTAAACAGACCAATTTTGAATTTTATGAAAATAAATTGTTTCATGTTTATAATGCAAAGACATATGATTTAATAGAGAATCTTCGTGCCGGTAAGAGAACTTACCTGCTTCAATTTAATGAAGATACAATAAGATATATTGGCGTTGAGGTAGTTCTTGATAATCCTTTTTACGGAAACAAGAGAATGGATATCGAAGGTATTGCCGTTTGGTTTTTGAATAATACCGAAGTCGGGAGCCATCATTTTAATCTTTCAATAGAAAAAGACTGGAGAATGGTAGAATTTGTTCAAAGCTGGGGAACCGATGCACCCGGGTTCTGGAAAGAAGGACAAGGAAGGGTAGAAATTTATCTGGACAATTATTTAATCTGCGCCCGCTGGTTTTTAGTAGGCCAATCCGAAGTGGTTAATTTCGAAGAGACCAAAATTCCTTTGGGTGCAGCCGAACCATTGGAAAAGCCGATGACAGATCAACCGCGGGAAGTGGTGTCTTCTTCTCTTAAAGCTCAGGAAAATAAACCGTTAGATGTTTTACTGAAAGAATTGGATAATTACATCGGTCTTCAATTCGTTAAACAATCTATGCGGGATTTTATTGATTATCTAAATTTTATAAACGAACGGAAAAAGCTCGGGTTAAAAACACAAGAGAATTTTTCAATCCATTCCGTATTTCTTGGAAATCCCGGAACGGGAAAAACAACTATTGCCAGATTGCTGGGTAAAATTTTTAAGGCGATGGGCTTACTGAAAAACGGTCATGTAATCGAAGTTGATCGATCAGGTTTGGTCGGGCAGTTTATTGGTGAAACCGCACAAAAAACCAACAAGGTTATAAATGAGGCTATTGGAGGCGTGCTTTTTATTGATGAAGCTTATTCGCTGAAAAAACCGGATAACCAGCAGGATTTTGGTCAGGAAACTATTGACGTTTTAATTAAAAGAATGGAGGATAATGAAAATGAATTTGTGGTAATTGCTGCGGGGTATCCCCAAGAAATGAATTTATTCATTAACTCAAATCCGGGATTAAAATCCCGTTTCACTCACTTCTTTAACTTTGATGATTATACACCGGATGAATTACTGGAAATCTTCAAGATGATTTCCGGCAAGGAAGAATATACAATTAAAGATGAAGCTTTGGATTTGTTAAAAAAACAATTTATTAATTTATATCGTAAGAGAGATAAAACTTTCGGCAATGCCCGTCTGGTAAAAAATTATTTTAATGAAGCGAAGATCAATTTAAGTAAACGGTACTTAAAGATGCCGGTTATCCAGCGTACCAAAGATGCCATGACGACAATATATGCCGAAGATATATTTCCTATCCTTGAAAGCAATTCCGCAAAGGACGTACATTTAGGTATTGATGAAGAAGCACTAAAGAAAGCTCAGAATAAATTAAATAATCTTACAGGCTTGCAATCCGTTAAAAAAGAAATTAATGAGATAATTAAGCTTGCTAGGTTTTATTCCGAGCAGGATGAAAATATTCAGGATAAATTTTCCTCGCACATTATATTCCTCGGAAATCCCGGCACAGGAAAAACAACTGTTGCAAGGCTTTTTAGTGAAATTTATTCTGCTCTCGGTATTCTTCCGAAAGGCCATTTGGTAGAAGTTGACAGGCAGGGCCTTGTTGCCAGCTTCGTCGGACAAACTGCGGAAAAAACCAAGGAAGCAATTGATAAAGCCATAGGCGGTACTTTATTTATTGATGAAGCTTATACACTTATTAAAACCAAGGATGCCAGCGGATCGGATTTTGGCAAGGAAGCTCTTGATACCCTATTAAAACGAATGGAAGATGATAGAGGCAAATTTATCGTTATTGCTGCCGGGTACACCGATGAAATGAACAACTTCATAAAAAGTAATCCGGGACTGCAATCCCGCTTTACTAAGAAAATAATTTTCGAAGATTACTCACCCGATGAATTATTGGAAATATCTAATAAACTTCTTGAGAGCAAAGATCATAAACTTGATGAAGAAGCAAAAGAGCCGCTTAAAAAATACTTCAATAAAATATACAGGAACAGAGATAAAACTTTCGGTAATGCAAGGCTGGTTAGGGATCTTACCGAAAGCGCCTTAAAAAATCAGCTGCTGCGAATAGCGGACATTCCTTATGAGGAAAGGCACGAAGAAGTTATTAAATATATACTTCCCGAAGATATTGCGGAATTAATAACACAGAAGAAAGAAAAAGAATCTGTTAAGGTAGAAGGCGATCCGGAACTGCTGGATAAATATCTGCAAAATCTTAAAGACTTAACAGGTCTGGATTCCGTTAAGAAATCCGTAACAAAATTAATCAGCAGTTTGAAGGTTGCAAAACTAAGGAAACAAAAAGGACTGAAAGTTATTCCTAAAAATCTTAATTCGGTTTTTATGGGAAACCCGGGTACAGGCAAAACAACCGTGGCTAGATTATTAAGCAAAATCTATAAAGAAATGGGAGTGCTGGAAAAAGGTCACTTAATAGAAGTTGACAGGTCGGGCTTAGTTGCCGGATACCAGGGCCAAACTGCAGCTAAGACAAATGAAGTCATAGATAAAGCACTTGGCGGAACTCTTTTTATCGATGAAGCCTATGCTCTTGCCAGAGGTCAAAACGACTTCGGCCGGGAGGCAATAGATACTTTACTAAAACGCATGGAAGACGACTACGGGAAATTTATTGTTATTGTTGCCGGTTACACGGCCGAGATGAAAGAATTTCTGGAATCAAATTCGGGTGTGCAGTCGCGCTTTCCAAATTATTTTGTCTTTGAAGACTTTACACCCAGGCAAATGCTTGAAATTACGCATTTGATAAGCGAAAAAAACGGGTATAAGCTCGATGAAGGCGCCTGGCAGCTACTGCTTGATATTTTTACAAAACAATATAAGGAAAGAGATAAAAATTTCGGAAATGCCAGAACAGTAAAAAATATTTTATATAAAGCTATCAGCAATCAGGAAGAAAGGATTTTAACAATATTGGAACCGGATGAAAATGATCTGACAATGATTTCTTTAGATGACGTTTATAAAATCGAATTGACGGAAATTTAAAAAGTAAAATGGCTTAAATTAACTTATCTTAAACATTAACTCTTATCAGAATATTTCACTTTTCTAATTATGCTTCAGATTAAAAATCTTACAAAAAAATTCGGATCTTTTGCAGCGGTAAATTCCATAAATCTTCAAATAGAGAAAGGTGAATTATACGGCTTTCTCGGACCAAACGGCGCAGGCAAAACTACAACAATAAAAATGATTGCAGGCTTATACTCCCCTACCGGCGGAACAATTTCTATAAATGGAATTGATATAACTAAAAGTCCAATTAAGGCAAAATCAATTATCGGTTATATTCCCGATCAGCCGTTTTTATATGATAAATTAACCGGAAGGGAATTTTTATATTTCAGCGGAGGTTTGTATAACCTGGACAAGGATTTCCTGCATGAAAAAATTGAAGAGCTGATTAATCAGCTTAATATTAAAGATTGGATTGATAAGAGAACGGAAGAGTATTCCCTCGGAATGCGGCAGAGAATAACGTTCGCTTCGGCATTTCTTCATTCGCCGAAATTATTATTGGTTGACGAGCCTATGGTGGGTCTTGATCCGCAAAGCGCAGTTGTTATCAAAAAAATATTGAAAGAAAAAGCCGGTGATGGTGCTGCCATATTTATGTCTACACATAGCTTGTCGGTGGCAGAAGAGATATGTGATAAAATCGCAATAATCAAAGACGGCCAAATTATTTATGATGATAATAAAGAAGAGGTGGAAAAATTCAAATCCCAGCTAAAAGTCAACTTTGAATCATTCTTCCTCGAATTGACTAAGTGATTATTTTTTTAATAGTCAATCTAATTTATCCAATTGAAAATAAGTTAATTCAATGAAAGATTTTATTCACATAGTAAAATATAAACTGTTAATTTTTTTTAAATATAACTCTTCTTTTAATACAAGAAGCTTTATAAAAAATTTAAGTTCATTCATAGTATATTCTGTTTTTGCTGTCGGTGCATTTTTACTTACAAGGAATGCTCTATCGTTTTTATTAATAAAAATTAAAATCGGCACATTCCTTCTTCATAGATTCATCTCAATAATTCTCTTTATATTCTTTTTGTCAGTTAATGTCGGCAACATAGTTGTCTCCTACTCAACACTATACAAATCAAAGGAAGTGAGCTTTCTTTTAACCAAACCGGTATCATACGTAAAGATATTCACGATAAAATTTTTAGATAATTTTTTTTATAGTTCTACAACATTATTGCTTATTATATGCTCGGTGCTTTTGGGATATGGAACTTATTTTAAAATGGACTTTTGGTTTTACCCGGTTTCAATTTTTTTAATCATTTTGCCTTTTATGATGACGGCAGCTTCAATCGGGGTAATATTTTTAATGCTTATACTAAAGTTATCAGAGAAAATAGGCGTTAAAAGTGTGCTCGCCTTCTTTTTTATCTTATACATGGCATCATTAGGTTTATTTTTCAAAATAAGCAGCCCGGTAAATATAGTCAGCAGCGTAATGCATTTTTATCCCAACATAAACGGGTATTTCGGCTTTCTGGATAACCCGATTTTAAAATTTCTTCCTAATTTTTGGGCTGCCGATGCTTTCTATTGGATGTCCTCCGGCAATATATTTAATTCAATGCCAGAAATTCTTCTGCAAATTTTTACTGCTGTATTCTTTCTTTCTTTTGCCCTTTATTTATCATCAATTTGGTATTTCCAAACATGGAAAAATTCTCTCCGTTTTTCTTTTAAGAAAAAGAATACAGTACCTGCAAGAAGAAGATTAATTTCTTTTTCAGCTAAATCATCTTTTAATCCTCAGACTGAGGCTTTGTTGAAAAAAGAATTTTTACAATTTTTCAGAGAGCCAAGTCAATGGATTCATCTTTCGGTCATTTTATTATTAATTATTATTTTTATTTTCAGCTTGTCGAGTATAGATATTGAATTATTATCTTCATTTAATGCCGTATTAAAGACAATAATTTATTTAGTGATTTTTTTATTTAACGTTTTTCTAATATCGTCGTTAGCTTTAAGATTTGTGTTCCCCATGGTAAGTATTGAAGGAGAAGCTTTTTGGAAGATCAAAAGTTCACCTATAAATCCCAACAAGATTATTTTAATAAAATTTTCAATTTATTTTATAATTATTTTTTTTATAAGCCAGATATTAAACATCTTTTCCCAGCTCAAATTCCCTGCCGAATTAATGATTATTTCAATAATAAACTCCGTTTTTATATGTTTAACAGTTGTTTCGCTAAATTTAGGGATGGGAAGCTTTTTTGCAGAATTTAAAGAGAAAAATCCCATAAGAATTGCATCATCACAGGGGGCAACAATTACATTTTTACTGACACTTATTTATCTTGTGTTTCTTGTGGTTGTTTTATTTGTGCCGCTTTTTAATTTTTTTAATCCTAATAAGACTCATTTACCGTCTACTTTACAATATTTAGAATTGACTAACATTATAATAGCATTTACTTCTATTATAATTACATTTATTTCTTTTCGTTTAAGTAAAACTTCCTTAAAACAGAATATATAAAAAAACCTCCCGAAATAATCCTGGAGGTTTACCCCCCCTAAAAATTTCAGGAGGATGTCGGCTTTGCTTGAGGGAATGCTTTTTGCTCAAAGCAATTTTTACCGAAACTTTTTATTCTGCCCGATAATTTAATTTTGACTTAAATTATCTTTTTGTTTAAAAGGTTAAAATCCTTTTTTATTAAAAATCAATCTTTTAATCAAGTATTACAATAAGTATGCCTTGTAGATGAATAATATAACAATCTTTAATATTTATTGATTTAGCTTTTTTATTCGGATTGTGAAATTTAACAAGTGCGAAAATTTTTCACCTTTTGAAAATTATGCACAACTTATTTTTTTATTTGTTTTGTCGGGAATTCAGATAAAATTAAAACGGAAGTCTAATGCTCAACTGATACTTGTTTATTGAATTTGTCCTGAGTTGAACTAACGGCCGGCTACTGCCTTTAGAAAAGAATAAGACATCGATTTGACTATATACCCAGACTGCTATAAAACTTATTAGTGAAATATTCTTCATTTTATATGAAGAGTTATATTGATTATAATTATTTTGAATCGTCGATAAACTTACATCATTTAAATATTTCTTCTGCTTATTATTACTATCAATTATGAAATAGACAGTTGAGCCAAGGGTTGCTGCTCCAAGCGAAGCCAATATCCATCCTTTTAACGAATTACTGTTTTCATAGATTTGGCCCCATCCGGGAAATATTAATGATCTTATAATTTCCGGCTTTAAATAACTATTCGATTCAAAAGGCTGAGAGCTTTTAATATAAACCGTGTCGGGTTTTCTTAACAGAGAATTGTTGTAAACCTTTTCATGATTATATTCATCTTTAATTTGATTAAAAAAGGATATGATTTTGGGCGAAGTTTTTGCAGAATCCAGTGAATAAGATGAATCAATATTGAGTATCTGAATGAAGCTTTTTTTTGCATCCGAATCATTTAATAAAGAAAATTCGGAAATCCCGTTTATCCTGTAAATTTCAATTAGTTGGTTATTATTGAAAATATCTTTATGAAGCAGCATTGATTTTGCACTATTAATGACTTCTTTATATTGAAAAGCTTCAAACTCATTTCTTAAAACAGTTAATGAATCGCTCCCTTGTTGCGCGTATGAATACGAAGTTAGAATAATTAATAATAAAACAGGTAATACTTTCTTTATCATTTTTATTTCAATAAAACCATCTTCTTGGATTGTGAAAAATAATTTGATGATAGTCTGCAAATATATACGCCGCTGGATACATATTTCCCCTGCGAATCGGTTCCGTTCCAAGTTAAGGTATATCTTCCCGGTTCATAAATTTTTGATGTTAAATTTTCAATATGCTTGCCTAATATAGAGTATATATCTAACGAAATATTACTTTGTTCTGGTACTTCAAAGCTTATACGAGTTGTCGGATTAAAAGGATTCGGATAATTATTATCCAATTTAAATTCGGTCGGTGTTGTTGTTTTACTTTTATTAACAACTGTAAGTCCATTGTTGGGATACTTTTCAATTGGGAATACATTAAAACCATTCGCATTAGTCCCGCCGAAAACATAAATTGAACCGAAATAGTTAACAGCCATAGGATCTCTTCTGGCATAATTAAGTTGCGGACCATCTTCAATCTCAAAATCCCCGCTCCCGGTCTTTAAGGTAACAACCGAAGAAAGAGCATTGTTGGTTTCATCAAATCCGCCGATAATAAAAATTGTATCGTTTAATATAACTGCTGCCCCTCCGGCTCTAGGGCGTTCAAGTCCGTATGAAAGCAGTGTTAATTTATTATTGCTGATATCATATTTGTATATTGATTTTAGAAGAAGATTTCTAGCACCGCCGAATAAATAAATATAATTGTTATACGCCACCGACATTTGCTGTGTGGGGAATGAAAATGTAAATAGAGTATCTGTAATATTTATAATATTTTCAGTCGACAGATTATATGAATACATATATGAAAAACTCGTGTCCTTTGTTGTACCGCCGAAAACATATATACTATTTGCGATAATCTGCCCTGTTGAATAAACTCTATTAAAATAATCATTATTTAATAAAACGCTCGGTGAAGAAGAAAAGTTCCACGATTCCAATGAAGTTGCCCCAGATGCATCGGAAGAAATTCCTCCCATATAAATAATTCTATTTGAATCGGTACCTGCAATAAAATCAGCACGAGGATAATTCATATTACCGGCAACTTTCCAAGCTTTTGTTTGGGGATTGTATACTTGGATTAGATCAAGATTAGTATTTTGTGCTTCCGAGAAACCGCCTAAAATATAAATTAGAGAGTCGTGAACTATTGCCTGACCGCCCGAAACTGGAACAGGCATCTGCCCCACAATTTCCCAGGACTGACTGTAAATATTAATAAAAAAGGTGATTAAGAAAATAGCTGTATACTTCATTAATTTAATTGATATTATTTATCCTTTGCAAACTAATAACAACTATAATGCCATAAATTTAATTTTCTGATTTTGCAAAATTATAATCAAAATTCAGTGTCTGTTTGGCAATAATAGTAATCTGCCTCGAAATAGATTCATACTGAGAATTTTTTACAGTGATTGTATATTTTCCAGGCAATAAAACAATCGGCTTTCGAAGCGGAGTAATTCCAATCGATTTTCCATCAACAAATATTTCACCCCACGGATATATATTGCAATTTAAATAGCCGACAATATCCTGAAAATTCACTTTTATTGTATCAATTTTTTGAGAAACAATTTCTAAATTTTTAATAACCGGGGGAAAATCAGGATGTACTAATTTTACTTCATGCAGTCCGGGACTCAGCATAATATCGTTTTGAAGAGGCGTTCTATCAATTTTTTTATCATCCACATAAACTTCCGCCCATGGAAAACAATCTACATTTAACATTCCGGGCAGCAGTGCATTTTTAGATTCTAAATTATTATTTCCATTTATATTTTCTTTCTTTTCATTTTTCAGAGGTTTATTACTTTCAATTTTTTGTGTTTTCATCTCAATTGAAGGCAAAGTTTTTTTAACTTCTTGGGGAACTATAATTTCCTTATTGGGATGATTTGCAATTTTCTGATCTGCAAAATTAACGGGAACTTTGTCTTTTTGATAAATTAAAAAAAGCACTAGAATTATTACTAAAGGAAATGCAGCTAAAAATGCTTTATGTATTCTCGCCTTATTCTTTTTATGTTCTTTATTTTCAACAACAGCATTTTGATAATTTAAATAATTTAAAACTTCATCAACATTTTTAGCTCTTAGTTCAACTTTTTTTTGAAGCATACTTTTAATTGCCGGACGTACTTCAAAGGGAAGTTTTTCAATTGCATTGATCAATTTTTCGTCGTCAAAATTTATAATATTATTGATCGTAATTGTAATTTCATCGCCAAGAATCGGATTTACACCGGAAAAGAGTTCATATACAACAAGACCGGCTGAAAAAATATCGGTTTGAAAAGTTTTCTCACCGTTTATTTGCTCCGGAGCCATATAAGTCGGCGTTCCAAGAATGGATGTATTTTTTGTAAGGGATTTTTCATTACTTACAAGCGCCAAACCGAAATCAGCAATCTTCAATTCCAAATTTGCATTTACAAGTATATTTTCAGGTTTAATATCACGGTGAATAATTTGATTTTTATGAGCAGCTTTCAATGCATTCAGCAGTTGTATAAAAAGATTTATTTTTTTCTCAACTGTAAGGTTATTCTTATTTATTAGTTCCCTTAGATTAATACTTTCAAAATGTTCAAAAGATATGTAAAAAAATTCATGATAAGTACCGAAGTCCAAAACCTTGATTATATTAGGATGAGTTAACTTAGCTAATATTTTGGCTTCCCTTTTAAATCTTTCTAAAATAGAATTTTCGGATAATTTACTTGTATCAAGAGTTTTTAATATAATTTTCTTGCCGAGATACACATGATTAGCTAAGTAGACTCCCGTCTGGGCATCTTTTTTCAGACAATCAATTATTTCAAACTTATCAAACAATATTTCCGAAGATTTAATATCCATTAATAGATTTATAAATTGTTGCCTAATTCTTTAATTTTTATTTGGACCCATCTTACTGATACTCCCAGTGACTTTGCAGCTAAAGTTCTGTTGCCGTCGTATTCATCAAGGCGCTTTTTTAAAAGCTTTCTTTCAAAATCTTTTAATGTTCCCGTAAATTTATCATCATCGGAATCTTCTTCAATTACAATATGCTCGCTTGTTAATTTATTATCTTCGCAAAGTATTAAAGCTCGTTGAATAACATTTTCAAGCTGTCTAACATTGCCTGGCCAAAAATAGCTTTCCAAAATTTTTAATGTGCTTGAATCTATATGTATTTGCTTATCGGAAAACTTTTTTAAAAAGTAATCCACTAAAAGAGGAATATCCCCTTTCCTTTCTCTTAAAGGCGGAATCTTAATGGGAAAAACATTTAATCTGTAAAAAAGATCTTCCCTGAACTTGCCTTCCTTTGTTAATTGTTTAAGGTCTTTATTTGTTGCAGTAATTACTCTAACATCTACCTTTATAACGTGTGTATCACCTAATCTTATTATTTCTTTATTTTGAAGAACCCTTAATAATTTTGCCTGAAGCGCAATTGAAATGTCTGCAATCTCATCTAAGAAAAATGTTCCTTCATGTGCAACTTCGAATAAACCTTTCTTATCTGCATTAGCTCCGGTAAAAGCGCCTCTCTTATAACCGAATAATTCACTTTCCAGAAGAGTGTCGGGAATCGACCCGCAGAATTGAGCCAGATAAGGCTGTTCTCGCCTGTTGCTTAAATTGTGAATTGCTTTTGCTATCAATTCTTTACCGGTGCCGCTTTCTCCCAACAATAATACCGTTGCATCGGTTACGGCAACTTTATGAATTAATGCCGCCAGTTTCTGCATCGCCGGACTTTTGCCAACAATTTCGGGAACCATTTTATTCGATTGCAGCTGATTTCTTAAAATTAAATTTTCATCCTGTAATTTTTGAAATTGAATTATCTTATCTAGCGCTAATGAAACAAGATTTGAAAAAAAACTTAAGAATACCAGGTTGCCTTCATTAAACTCTTTCCTATTTAACCTGCTGTCTACTAAAATAACTCCCCATATCTTCCCGTCTCTTTTAATCGGTACTCCTAGGATAGACTTAATGTTATGAATTTGAATGCTTTTGAATTGCGAAACATTTGGATCGCTTTGGACGTCATGATAAAGACACGGTTCTTCTTTTTCTATTACTTTTTGAAGCACTCCGGACGAAAAGAAAGAAAGGTCCGCTATATCTTCTTTCTGCAAGTTTCTCGCACTAATTATAGTAAATCCCTTATCCGATTCATTATACTTTACAAATAAACCATGCTCTGCATTCAGCACTTTAATAATTAAATCCAGAGTTTCTCTTATAAGAGTATCTTCATAGGTAACGGAATTTAAAGTCTGGCTTATTTTATATAAGGTTTCAAATTGTTCTTTATTAAATAAACGTATCGAATCAGTATTAAATATATTCATATTCTCTTTATTAAATTATTACGGAACATTAAATGTAGCCGGTAATGATCTTGACCTATTTTTAAATTGATCTACAACCCAAATTACCCAATAATAATTATTGCTGTTTAATGGAACATTTACAAAGTACGAAGTGGAATCAGACGAGATATTGTCTTTACTAAATACCAACTGTGAATTAGCAAAATCGTTTGTATAGATTTCTATCAAATAAGTAAACGGATAACCGGTTTTGTATCTTTGCCACTGCAGTAAAGGAGTTGAAGTAACCGTTGTATCATTTGCCGGAAATTGTATAGATACACCGGTTTTAATAACTCTGGTTACATTATCACTTCCGATATTAAATTGCCTGCCAATAATATCTTTAACACTGATATAAAAATCCAAACCTATAGTCTGTTCGATGTCAGTTACATTCAAATTCTGAGTAGTTAACGTTGTCTCATATTCTTTATTCGCTACGTTAAAATCTAAAGCCTTTTTAAGATTAAGCTGTAAGTTATAAACAAATACGGAATCTATGTAATTATCCCTATTCGATATTTTTGCATTTAATATTAACTGATAAGTTTGTCCCGGCGGAGAAAATTGATTTATAACAACCGAATAAATAGAAATACTGTCTAGTTGCGGAATTTGATTAAGGTTTACATTATAATTTAAAACTTTGGAACTGCCCCAGTTAACATTTATGGTATCCGATACGTAGCCGGTCTTTTGAAAAATAAGATTACCGTTTACTGGTAAAATATTCTCAAACTTAAAATTGCCGTTTAAATCCGTATTTACTGTTAAATTTGAAGGGCTCCAATAAACCGATACATTCGAAATCCCGGTAAAAGGCGGGCTAAAAGAAAGAGCATTGCCCTGCAATGTAACATAAGAATAATTCGGATTATTCGGATCAAGCGGATTATTTCTTGGAGCATTACAAGAAATGAAAATTGTAAAACTGCTTAACATAAACAATTTTAATACTAAATAATGTAACCTTGAATTTTTGGGCAATTTATTCTTAATAAACATTTTATAAAAATAATAATAAGAAATAAGCGATTATGTCAGTGTTAAGGTAAACACTAAAAAGTTGTATTTATGACAAATCAAATATAATTATTTTTTTATTTTTTCATGTAAATTAGACATTAATTCCTACTTTTTCGGAATGCCCTGCCCGGCACCTTTTATAGGGTTTATTCAACTAATATCGGACAAAAAAAATAAAAAATCTTTTTAAAGAAGGTTTCAATTAGAGATAATAATATTGAGAATCAAAGTTAAGGCTTTTAGAACGGGATGGAATATAATTACTAATGATATTAGTAACTTGCACAATACTGCAATTAGAGTTTAATTGAGATCTTCATTAATTGTAGATACCGATATTTTGTCAACAATTTTATTTTGATCTACAATAACTGCGCTCAATTTATTTCCTGCATATATTGAAGTATCAATATAAACAACATTATTGGATTTTTGATATTTAACTTCTTCTTTTCTTGTATGGCCGACAACCTGGAGCTTGCCTATATCCAATAATTCACTTCGAGTCCATAATATTCCTTCAGGACTGGTAACATCATTCTTAATAATATCGCTTACTACATCCAGATCGTTTCGGAAATTCTTAGGAAATTTCGACTCATAGCTTTTTGATATACCGGCATGAGAAATAAAACAATCTTGCAAATTCAAAAATAACGGGGCATTAATTATTAATTCCAAATGTTCCGCTATTTTATCAAACCTATTTTCATAAGAAGCAATAGTATTTTCATATCCGTTATAAAGCCATGAAGATCCCATTTGGCTTAACGGATAATTTATAAAATAATAAAACATATAATCATGGTTACCAGGAGTAAAAATTATTTTTTCGGACTTAATAAACTCAATAACTTCAAAGCTGTACTTTCCCCTGTCAACCAAGTCTCCTACACTATATATTTGAACGGCAGGATATTTATCTTTAATTTTTTTTACAAGATTCTCCAGAGTATTGAAACAGCCATGTATGTCACCAATTATTGCAATCATTTAAATATGAAATTGATTTAAAATTAAGTGCGGTACTTGATATGGATAAATTAGTTTAAAACACTTAAAACATTTTGTCCTAAATCCAAAACATAGTTCAATCAAAGAAGTTATAATTAAATTTTAAATATTTATAGGAATTATTAACTAACATAATTTTCATACATACTTATTATTACGTGCGTATTTAAAAAGTTCCTCTCTAAATTTAGGATGTGCAATATTAACTAGTGCTTTTACTCTTTCACTAACCGGTTTACCGAAAAGCTGTGCATGGCCATACTCCGTAACAACGTAATGTACGTCTCCTCTTGTTGTAACAACGCCGGCTCCCGGTTTTAAGAACGGAACTATTCTTGATATCTTTAAATCTTTAGTAGTAGAAGGAAGTGCAATAATAGGTTTTCCACCTTCGGAATGTGCAGCACCTCTTATAAAATCCAGCTGACCTCCGAAACCGCTGTATAATCTTGGTCCGATCGAATCGGAACATACCTGCCCGGATAAATCAATCTCTATAGCGGAGTTTATAGCAACCATTTTATAATTCTTTGCTATAATGAAGGGATCATTTACGTACTCCTGCCTGTGAAATTCAATCATTGGATTATTGTTAATAAAATTGTACAGCTTTTTGGTACCTAAAACAAAACCGGCAACAATCTTACCGGGATGCAATGTTTTCATCTCATTAGTTATTACACCTTTTTCAACAAGTTCAATTGTACCGTCCGAAAACATTTCGGAATGAATGCCTAAAGCTTTTCTATCCGATAGATAATTTAAGACAAAATCCGGAATTGCGCCTATACCCATTTGCAGAGTAGAACCATCTTCAATCAACTCGGCAATATTTCCGGCAATTTTTTTATTAATTTCTGTAATTTCCGGTGAAGCTTCTCTGTCACCCTGCGGCAGTTCTGCAATCTCTTCGTCAACTTCAACAATATAATTTATCTTGCTGATATGAATGAAACTATCACCAAGTGTCCTGGGCATATTTCTGTTTACCTGAGCAATTACAATTTTAGCCTTCTCAGCTC
>JBJKQE010000040.1:0-30856 GCA_046705645.1 Ignavibacteriaceae bacterium
TGAAAATTTAATATTCTTTATTATCCAAAAATTAAATTTATGCCTTATTTAGGAGAACTTAGTGCTTTAATGACGGCCGTCTGCTGGTCCGGTTCTTCATTTGCATTTTCTTCAGCCTCAAAAAGCATAGGCCCCTTGCAGCTTAATATTAATCGGATGATTCTTGCGGTGGTTTTTTTATTCTTTACTATTCTGATTTTAGATATTAAAGTTGACCTTTCATCATTTCAAGTGACACATTTAATATTAAGCGGTGCTGTCGGGCTGGTATTTGGCGATACTTTTTTATTTAAAGCATATCAACATATAGGTGCACGTATAAGTATGCTGCTTATGTCTGTCTCTCCAATTTTAAGTGCTCTTCTGGCTTATTTATTTTTAAACGAAATAATTACAACATGGGGAATTATTGGAATGACAATTACTATTGCCGGAGTTTCACTTGTAATATTCGAAAGAAGTGAAACACCTTCCGCAAAATACAAGATAAGTAAAATCGGGATATTTTACGGGCTTTTGGGTGCTTTGGGACAGTCCGTTGGATTGATTTTTGCGAAGTATGCTTTTAACGCAGGGGAAATAAACGGATTTGTTGCAACATTTGTAAGACTGTTTTCAGCTGTTATATTAATGCTTCCTTTTGCAATAATAATGAAAAGATACAAGAATCCTGTAAAATTATTTGCTAAGAATTTAAAAGCTTTTAAATCTACGTTAACCGGAACAATACTTGGCCCCTATTTTGGAATAACTTTTAGTTTGATAGCTATTGAAAATGCAAAAGTCGGGATAGCTGCTACATTAATGTCTACTGTTCCGATTTTAATGCTTCCGATTGCAAGATACGTATTTAAAGAAAAACTGAATTGGCGTGCAATTGGGGGTGCCGTACTTGCTGTGGGGGGAATAGCTATTTTATTTTTAAGATGATAAAAATCTTCTTAAACTATAAAAGTTATTTTATCGGTCAGTTTTCGATTTCTTTCTTATAAATATTAAACGTTCCGGCGTCGAAACAGACAAAAACAACTTTTTCTAAGAAAGTGTTTGCTTCTAAAAAATTAATTGTTTCCGTTATTGCAATTTTTGTAGCCCTATTAACCGGGAATCCGTAAATGCCCGTGCTTATTGCCGGGAATGCAATTGTTTTAACTTTATTTTCAACTGCAAGCTTAAGAGAATTTTTGTAGCAGCTTGCCAATAAGTTATCCTCATTTCTTTCCCCGCCTCTCCATACAGGTCCGACTGTATGAATAATAAATTTTGCTTGCAGTTTAAATCCGGGAGTAATTTTGGCTTCACCAGTGGGACAGCCGCCCAAATTTCTACAGAACTCCAATAATTCATAACCGGCTGCTCTGTGTATTGCTCCATCAACGCCGCCGCCTCCAAGCAATGAAGAATTGGCGGCATTGACAATAGCATCAACTTTCAATCCGGTAATATCGCCCTGATATATTTTTATTCTTTCATTCAATGATAGTTTAATAAATAATTCTATTCTATCACAAGGTTAACTTTGCCTTTTGAAAAATTCGGAAGATATTTTTTCCCAATTGCTTTCATCTAACTGTTCAAACTCTCCTATGTACAATTGATCATCTTTTACCGGTTCGGTTTTACCTGCGGGAATAATTTTCTTCCTTAAATCTATGAAATGGTCTAAATCATCTTGATAAAAATTAACGGCAGCTTTTCCGAGTTTCAAATTTTTAATTTCAGAATCTATATTATCAGCATCAATTATGCAAATCCAGTTGGTCTCGTAAGGAGTAATATCCAGAGCCTCAAGGTTAGTGCTTAGTAGTGTATTAATTCTCGTTATTTTACCGCTTACGGGAGAATTAAAAGTTATTGAACGAATTTCTTGTTTAATTGTAAATAGCGGTTGACCGCGTTTTATAATCATTCCTAAATTCGGCAGCTCTATCGAATCAATTTTTCCAATAAGTTTTTTTGCAAAATCATCCAGTCCGATTTTTGTCGATCCATCTTCTTCCAAACTTACCCAGCAATGATTTTCGGAAATAAATACGCCGCCTGGAATTGCAAATTCATACGATAGAAAATGCTTTGAGCCTGCTAAATGGGTAATATGCACTTTCGGTTTTAATTGTTTTTGAATGCGATCCTGTCTTCTGATTAAAATCTTTTTAACAAAATCAAGTAATTCGTCTTCTGTAAAGGGTTTTTGTACATAATCCATAGCGCCGAATTTCATACAGTCAACCGCAGTTTCAACCGTCGCATATCCGGTTATTATAACAACATCAATATCCGGCCGCAGGTGTTTAACAGATTTGGTAACTTCAACACCATCCATCTCGGGCATCTTAAGGTCCGTAAAAACAAAATCATAATGGTGCGATTGAATTAATCCCAAAGCTTCTTTACCATTCTCAACCGTATCAACGGAATAACCGTCAAGGACAAGAATTTTTCTAAAGCTGTCGAGAATAACAGACTCATCATCAACACAAAGTATTTTTGCTTTCGGATTTTCAACTTCAACTCGCTTTAATGATTTAGCTTCTCTTGTAAAATCCAAGTTTAAACTAACCACTAAAGCGGCTTCGCGGTCCTTCCTCAATTGTTTTTCTCTTATACTTTTACCAAAGTATCTGATTAGGACGTCCGCTATTATAAACAATACGACGGCTAATATTAGTAATGGCATTTTAAGTTCTCCTTTTTTACCGAAAATATTTTTCTATAAATTAATAATTCATTTTTTATTTATGCTTTTTAAAGCCGATCCGAGCTACATGGAATTAAATGTTTTAATTCATAGTCGCTTTCCGAAGGAATAATTCTATAGAACCAGCCCTTGAAATAAGGATCTTTTTCAACTACACTCTTATCATTTAATAAAATCTCATTTCTTTCAATAATTCTTCCTGTTACGGGGCTCAAAACCGTATTAATTAAACCTCTTTTTGATTCTATTTGTGCGCAAGGATTGCCTTGTACAATTTCATCGTCTATTTTAAATAATTCAATCTTTTCAACAGAGTCAATAGTTTTTATATATAAATCTGTTATTCCGATAAGAATAGAACCAGTATTTTCCAATGAAGCCCAGGAAGAATATCCAAGCCTATAATATTTTGCAGGACAGGGGACATAAATTATTGATTCATCATCTTTGGAATTATTGGATGTTAGTGCTTTTTGAATATCTAAATATTTTAATCCCCGAGAAACTGAATTTAGTAATTCATCAGTTGTAAAAGGTTTGGGAATAAAGTCTATAGCACCGTTATAAAGCGACTTAACGGCATTTTCAACTGTGGAATATCCGGTTGTCATTATAACCGGTGAGATAATTTTATTCTTCGAAACTTCATTTAAAAATTGAAATCCGTCAACCTCAGGCATCATTATATCACAAATTATAAGATTGTATATATTTTTTTTTAGTTTTTGCAATGCATCATTTGCATCAATAGAATAATCTACCTTATAACCTTCCGCCGAACAGATCTTAACGACTGCATCAATTATAACCTGTTCGTCGTCTACAATTAATATGTCGAATTGCTTATTCATTTTATCTTAATTGTTTCAAAGGTAATCTAATTATAAATGATGTTCCTTTGTTAAGTTCACTTTCCACATTTATAGTACCGTTATGATTATCCACAATTCCCCAAATTACAGCCAAGCCTAATCCGGTTCCTTTTTGTCCCTTGGTACTATAAAAAGGTTCGAAAATCCTGAGTAAATCTTCTTTAGAAATGCCGCATCCGGTATCGGAAATTCTGATTTGGATATAATCTTTTTGACCTCCCAGATCAACAGCATCCCATTTTTGCCAATCGCAGGTTTTTCTAATGCAGCCTTCAAAATACCCTTGCTGAGGAACTTCAAAAGTATATAACGGAGCTCCACATTTGGGACATTTTTTCCCTTCTTCAATTAAAGAAGTATTGCATTGCGGACACATAATTTGGATTTCTTTTTTTAAGTCTATCTCCGCTCCATATAAATGACGGCATTTCCCGTAAATCGGGTCAAGGTTTACAAAGCTTTCCTTGCTGTTGGAACGAACCTTTATTTTTATGGAAGGCATTCCTTCTATTTTTACTTCATTATCAATTAAATCGTGCCTCTTTGGACAAAGTGCTTTTTTTACATGTGTAATTCCATATGGTGATAAGTTTAAAAGAGAAGAAGACAAAGTAATTGTACCGCCGTCTTTCCCAATTGCATCAGATGCATTTACGATTAGATTAATAAATACTTGTTGAATTTGGTTTGAATCTACAGTGATTGAAGGTAAAGCAGGTTCCAGGTTTTTTACAAGTTTTATATGATTTATTGAAAGCTGGTTTTCCACAACATTAATTGCGTGTTCAATAATATCATTTATGTTTGCTTCATTCTTTTTGGGAACAGATTGTCTTGCAAAATCAAGCAGGCTTTTTACTATTTCGCGGCTTCTTTTAGTTTCGCGTACAATTACTTTTAAATCTTCCTGTAATTCGGGATTAGCCTGCGTTCTTTTAAGTAAGAAACTGCTGTATGTCAGTACTCCTGTCAGCGGATTATTTATTTCATGCGCTACACCTGCAGCTAACCTGCCTAACGACGCTAATTTATCGGATTGGAATAATTGCAGCCTAGCCTCCGAAAGTTTCTTCGTCATATTATTAAAAGAATGAGCTAAAATGCCGAGCTCATCTTTACGGATATTTTGAATGGTATAATTTAGATTTCCGGTTCCGACCTGATTAGTAGCATGCAGAAGTTCTTTGACAGGCTTATCAACCCATTTTCTAACAAAGAAACCAATTATAAAACTTAAAGCCAGTACGGCAGTAATTGCAAAAATAACAATCTCAATTTCTCCTTGTTTGATTTGTTTGTCAACCTCCTCCAGAGAAATAGTCACATCTAAAACCCCCAGCACTGTCTGGCTTTTTAAATGAGCATGACAGCTTGCAGACCAGCATGATTGTTCATTATAAATCGGACTGATTATACCCATAACTCGCGGAGTATTCGGCGAAGTTCTGAAAATTCTTGTCCTATCTTTAATAGCCAACCTTTCCAGAGGTTTATTCGCAGCATGGCAGGCATAACAGCTTTCGGCTTTTTTATCTACCATTTTCCCAATGTCTTTCTGATTGGAAGAATAAATAATTTCACCGACTTTATTTAAAACCCTGACGTCTCTTATTCCCGGCTGCTGCCCGATTGTATTTATAATTATATTAATACGATCTCTTTGGTTTAAAAGCATATCATATCTTGTACTATGCTTTACAGTTTCGCTTAACTGATTAGCGCTTCTCTCTACTTCTGCCAGCAAACTGCTGCTATGCGATTGAATATTGAAATAAGAGAAAATTCCAATAGTTAATAATGCAGTTACACCTACAGCAACAATTAATTTGAAACCGATTTTCTTAAACATTTTTATTAATCCGAATGATAATCTATATCATTTTTTGTTAATAAGTCAGAACCTTTTATTTAATTGTTCATTCGGTTCATTTGATAATTTTTTATATTCAATAATTTTCCGGGTTTGTCTTTCGGGAAACTTTTATCATCGTGACAATTTGTACAAACCGGAGGCTTAGAAAAATCTTTATTTAAATGACAATTATCGCAGTCAAGACCTGTATGGTTATCATTTAGTTTCAGTCCCGTAACTGAATGATCAAATTTACCTTGAACAAAATCTTTGTGGCAATTTATACAAACAGCGTTTAACTTTTCAAATTTTTCTGAATTTCCATGGCATTTAGAGCAAGCTAAATTTTGATGAAACCGTTTTAATGCCCAGCCCGTAGCAGTTTGATGATTAAACGGTTCACTTTCTTTGTTCTTATGACAATTGGTACACTTATCATCTTGATGACATGAAAAACACGGCTGATGATGCTGATCTGCAGATTTATGTATTTTTACCGGGAGACCGTTTGAGAAAACTGCATTCATTGTCGCTTTCTCTTTGTCATGGCATTGGGTACAATTTTCATTTTTATGACAGCTAATACATGTTATTCCAAAATTGTCAATATGTTCATCATGATAAAAAGTTACCAACTTGCCTTTGTTATAAGTTGTCTCGAAGACAATTTTTTTCGGCGCCTCAATCTTTGGATGACTTTTCCCGGTAATCTTGTTGATAGTTGAATTTATGCTGTTTGACTTTTTATCATTTTTTAATGCATGGCATGATACACAACTATTTTCGTGACTCCATTCACGATGACAGTTAATGCATTGACGATGATATGCAGCTTCTAAATCCGGCTTACTTATATCATCTCTTTTCCTTTCAGCATTATGGCAATTTTTGCAAGGCTGAATCAAACCAGTAGTATTATAATGATGACAGGTTTTACATCCGCCCGACATTTCCGACATTTGCGCATGTAGTTTATGAGGAAATACGACCGGCATATACTTATCGGATAATTCGTTGAGTACTTCAACTTCGGGTGCTTTATCAGGTGATTCATCCAGGTTACTCATCTGAGCTCTTGGACATTGATTTAAACAAGGGTCCTGTCTTGTAGGTACATCGCAGGCATGGCATGTTTTGCAAGTCAGTTTTGTAGAAGGATGATTTTTATCCGGTTCATTTTGACCGAAACAGAAAGAGGTAATAATAATAAATAATATCAATATGTAATTTATTTTAATCATTTTTAATTTCCCCTAATTTTAAATTTAGTTTGAATCATGTAATTTTTATCCGGTAAACTAATTACAGGGAAATTCATGACAATAAATCTGTATGCTAAAACGAGCAATGCAATAAAGCCAAGAGTAACGGAAATTTCTCCAAAAGAAGGATGATATGCACCGTATGAATAAGGCGGCTTATAAGCAACAATAAAGTTATCTATTCTATTTAACAGCACCCCAAATATTACAAGAGATGAAGCAATAAATAAAAGTACTTTTGATTTTAAGACTGATTCGGAAAGGAACATTCTTAGAGGGATTATTGCGCCGAATAAAACCTCTATGATAAACATAACGCTTTGAAGATTGAATTGAGTTAAATATGCAAATGTTCCGCGTATAACCATATCTCCTATTTTAAATGCCAAAAATACTCCGAGTATCGGCGGCACCATTCTTCCCAAACCGGATAAAGTTTCCATTTCTGTTTTTATACCAAAGGAATGTGAAGCAATGATGGATTCAAAAATAACCATAGGAAAACCTACTGAGATAGCAGACAATAAAAATAACAACGGAAGAATTGGAGTCTGCCATAATGGATGCATTTTAGGCCCTGCAATTATCATTAGGGTTCCAAGAGATGATTGATGTAATGTTGAAAGAACTACGCCTAAAATGATAAAGAAAAACATTACCTTTGATAAACCTTTATCAAGAACTCGCAAAATTTTGTCAACCGGTTTATTCAGAAAAGAAATAAAACCTTTCAATTTTACGTTCCCGATAAATCTTTCAGTTACAACAGGAAGGAATTCAATATATAATGTTGTAAGGTACATCATTACGCAGATACCTACTTCAAAAAGTGCCGAACTTCCATTCCAGAAAATTAGAGGATGCCAAATGAAATACCATCTGCCAATATCAACAGAAACACCTAATGCAACAAAAGTATAACCAAGCATTGCGGTTAGCAAAGCCGGTCTTGTAATAACGTTATATTCTTCTTTATGAATTACATGGCTTAATGCAGCGGTTGTGAAACCTCCGGCGGCTAAAGCTACTCCAGCGGCTACATCCACACCAATCCATAATCCCCACGGGTATTGATTATTTAAATTTGTCACTTCTCCTAATCCGAAGAAAAACCTGCCGGCTAAAAAGAGCAGGCCGTTTAGAGCAATAATTGCAACTACAATAACACCGGGTGTAAAAAATTTTTTTTGAATCGGAACCGGCTTAAGATAATTTTTCATAAACTTTTCTCCTGTTCCGATTCATTTCTTTTTTTTGTTATCCACATGATACCTCCTAATATGGCATACAAAGATACAGGCGGTACAAAGTAAGCGAATATTCCATGCTGAATTGATTCGGAAGTACCCGGCATTGGTTTATCCCCCGGATTTGGAAATGCCAATTTTGCAAAATCCTGGTTTGCTAAATACATCCATGATGTTCCGCCTGCTTCATACTCACCATAAATATGATTAATATATCTGTCAGGATTTCGTTTAATCTTTTCTCTTGCAATTCTAATTAATTCCGACCGAGTTCCGTATGTAAGAGTTTCAACAGGACAAATTTCCACACAAGCCGGTAACTTACCCTGCTTGGTTCTTTCAAAGCAAAAATCACATTTCATAATTTTTGGATTTAATGCTTTATCGTATTGGAAAGATGGTACTTGAAATGGGCATGCAACCATACAGTATCTGCATCCGATGCATTTATTTGTGTCCCAAATTACCGAACCGTTTTCTTGTTTTGACATAGCGCCAACTATACATGCTGAAACACATGCAGGATGATCGCAGTGCATACATTGTACTTTAACATCCGTAGGTAAAGAAACATTTTGAGGATTGGGATATTCATTCACAACTGTAAGTGCTTTTTCACTCGGTCTTCTCATTTTCTTAAAAACGGACCTATCTGCATATTCGTCTCTTGGTTGAGTCGGGAGATCATGTGCCGTTTTACAAGCCCATTCACATTTCCTGCAACCAATACATACAGTTGTATCAACAAGAACACCCATTCTATCTTCTAAAAGGATCTCTTTTGGTTTGGCTTTAGTCTTATTTGAAGATAAACCGGCAATAGCAGTTCCTAATAATGCGCCGGTTTTTAAGAAATCTCGTCTATTTTGTTTTTGCATGTTAATGCCCCTTTATTCAGGATTATTCAGTTTAATTATTTGCTTTTAACTATTATTGTTAATATAAAACTATGCCAAAGAACGCTTTTCATTTGGCAAATAAATATTGCATGTTTTAATTTTCAAAAAATGAAAGAGGAGAATTTATTTATATTTATTTAATGAAATTTTGTATGATCTTATTTCTCACTGTTGGTAATAGATGTAAAAAATATTTACTGTAAGTGAGAATGAATTTATGAAAAAATATTGTTCGTTTTTAGAATTAAATCGTTTAAAATTGTTAAATAAAAATAATTGTCGAACTACAAATTAATGTGATAAATTTTGTTAAAATTCTACCAAGATAAAATTTAAGATTTGTATTTATATCCTGCTAGATATTTCAACACTCCATTGATGAATATCCTTACAATTTTTACATTTCTCTGTCCAAATTAATTATTCAACGTTCCTATATCTTTATATAATACATATAGTTATAGCTAAAATCAAAAATCTGTTCTTGATGGTATAGTAGTTGACTTTATATTAAATGAATTAAAGAATTTAAGGAGTAAAGCAATGCTTACCTTTTTGCTAATCTTAGCGTTGGTTTTTATAGGGGTAGATATTTTTGTTCGTTTAATTATAGACCCGCTGGCAGTTAAACAAAATAAAAAGAATCTGGAAAAATCGGGACCTCTTAAAGTAAATCCATTAAGAGGTATTGTCGGTGTAACACTATATGATGGAGGAGAAATAAAAGATAACATAGATGAAAAAAAATCTGATGCTGAAAATTTTAAAAATGAAATTCAGAATCAGACCAAAGAAAGTTAAATACTGACATAAAAAAATTTTAATACGAGAAAAACATGGTTGCTATTTCTGTAGTATTTTCATTTTTATTTTTTATCTTAATTGATATACTGGTTCTTAAATTTCAAGGCAGGACACACCCGGCATTTGAAAAACCTATAAACGAAGTATTAGTCCCAACTCCTATTTATAATTATGATTTACCGGATGGAATAAGTTTATCTAAAGGTCATACTTGGATTAAAAAGCTTCCCGATAATTTATTGCAAATTGGAATTGACAATTTTATTATTCAAACTTTTAAAAATATTGAAGTAAACAAAATTCCCGAAGCTGGCAGTGAATTGAAAAAAGGAGACGTAATTATGGAGGGAGTAGCTGCGAATAAAAGTTTGAAATTCTTTTCGCCAATCTCAGGTGTAATTAATAAAATTAATGAAGGTCATAATAACAATAATGTTTCTAATCCCTATCTGAAATGGCAGGTAATTATAAAACCAAAAAATGAAAATAGTGAGGAGTCTGATCTAATAAACAGTTATAAAGCTAATTTATGGATAAAAGAAGAATTTAAAAGATTAGAAGAATTTGTTTCTAAGCACTCTTTTAACAGAGAATTAGTTGGTGACACAATGTATGATGGTGGTAAACCAATAGAAAATGCAGATTTAATAATAATAGAAAAAAACATAGAAGATTTTGAAAATGAATTTCTCAAATTATAGTCGGAGTGGAAAATGTTGAAAGGAAAAGGAATTCTCTTTGACGTCAATCTTTGCATCGGATGTGGCGAATGCTATAAAGCTTGTAAAGAGAAGAATAATTTACCCAAGACAAATGCAGAATATCTAAAAGATCATCTTTCAGGATATACATTTACAGTTGTTGAACAATATGGATGCAATTATACTCGAAAACTTTGCATGCACTGCGATGAACCATCGTGTGTTTCTGTCTGTCCTGTTGGCGCGTTTAAGAAGAATGAATTTGGCGCGGTTTTGTATGATGAAAATAAATGTATAGGCTGCAGGTATTGCATGCAGGCATGTCCTCATAAAGTACCGCGGTATGAATGGAATAAAACTCAGCCGAGAGTCCGCAAATGTAATATGTGCAGTGATAGAATCGAAGCCGGCGGAATAACTGCCTGTGCAGAGGTATGTCCGACAGAAGCGACGCTTTTTGGAGATATGGAAAAATTAGTAGCTGTTGCAAAGGAAAGACTTCAAAACAATTACTCGAAATATTTTCAGCATATATATGGAATTGAAGAAGCAGGCGGCAGCCATGTGTTAATTATTTCACCGGTTCCATTTGAACAATTAGGTTATACTTCCAAATTGCCAAAAAAGCCAATGCCGGAACTTACAATGCAGGCTATGGATAAGATACCTTCTGTTGTGACAGCTGGAGGAATATTTTTAGCAGGCATGTATTGGCTTACAAAAAGAAAAAATGAAATAGCCAGGGAAGAAAGAAAAATTTCTGTTAAATAGGAAAATAAAAATTAGACTAAATAATCATGAAACATAATGATATTTTTAAGCCGACATTCTGGAAAATAGTTTCAGTAATAGTTATTATAATAGGTATGTACTCAACTTATTATAGGTTTGCACACGGACTTGGAGCTTCAACAAACCTTTATGATACCAATCCCTGGGGATTATGGATAGGATTCGATTTTCTTGGGGTTGGATTAGCTGCTGCCGGATTTACAATAGCAGCAACTGTTCATATTTTCCATATACATAAATTTGAACCGATTGTAAGACCCGCTATTTTAACAGCGTTTATAGGTTATTCTTTAGTCGTTTGTCTGTTAATTGTGGACTTAGGTCGACCAGATAATTTTTGGCATCCCTTGGTTATGTGGAATATTCACTCGGTAATGTTTGAAATTACCTGGTGTATAATTTGCTATTCAACAGTGCTTATTTTAGAGTTTGCGCCGGTTGTATTGGAAAAATTTAAAATTAATAGGTTATTAAAAGTTTTCAAAAAGATCTCAATAATTTTTGTTATAGCCGGTGTTTTATTTTCAACACTTCACCAGTCTTCCTTTGGTTCGTTGTATTTAATAGTACCTGGACGACTTCATCCATTATGGTACTCTTCTTTATTACCAGTTCATTTTTTTATATCTTGTGTAGGCGCCGGACTCTCGATGATCATTTTTGAATCATTTCTAAATGCAAGAGCCTTTAATACCGGCATTAGAATTAATATTTTATCAAGTGCTGCATTCGTCGTCTTGATAGATCTGATAATCGGATTTCTTTTAAAATTGGTTGAATTTATTTCTGCCGGTAAATTAATATATCTAACCATTCCTTCAGCTGAGACCTATCTTTTTTATTTAGAAATTTTAATTGGAACTTTTCTGCCCGTTTACATATTGAGCTATAAAAAATATAGGGAAGATAAAAAATGGTTATTTATTTCTTCGATCCTTGTAATATCGGGATTTATTCTGAATAGAATGAATGTGAGCATAACAGGATTAGCCGCATCCTCCGGAAGAAATTATTTCCCTTCTTTTGATGAAATCTCAATAACAATTATGCTTGTTGTATTAGCAATGTATGCTTATAGATTGGTAGTTAAAAATTTTCCAGTTTTTACTGAGGAAGAGAATTTCATTAAAAACAATAATAATGTGAAAGAAATAAAATCAAATCAAATTATTATAAGTGAATGATATGAAAGATAAAGATGAAGTGTTTAATAATTCCAACATATTACAAAAATGTGTTTGGATGGATTCTAATGTAATTGAGTACAAATTATGTGATAAAAATTTTGATTGTGAAAATTGTCAGTTTTATAATGTAATGAAAAGTCCGAATTACAAAGATGAAGACATATTAAATAAGATGCAAAATATAATAGATATTGCTGAGAATAAAATTAATTCTATTAAGTATGATGAAACATTTATTTATATGCATAATTGTTTTTTAATGAAGCAGGTAATGCCTAATACTTTTTATCTTGGCTTTAATCCTATTTTCATAAGTTTTTTTGATAATATTAGCATTATGATGAAGTACAATCAAAACAAAAGCTTTTTAAAAGATCAGCCTGTAGTGCAATTTTACGGCGAATGGGGATCAATTAATTTATCTGCGCCAATGAATTTTTCAGTTTATGACGGCATACAGAATAATGCTTATGATATAGCCAGGTCAAGATGGATAGCAATAATTTTTGCGATTCAACAGGATGTTTCAATAGGACAGATAAGTAAGCAGGAATGGGAAAAACTACATAAAAAATCAGTTGAAATTTTGGAAGAGATTAAATCATTTTATCCGCAAGTGGGGCCAACCATGATGGACGGTGGTAATCAGGTTAAATATCTATACCAGCTCATTGGGAAAGAAAAATTTTTAAGGATACTGGAATATTTAGCCTTCTAAAATATATACCGATTCTATTATTAATTATCCATTCAAATATTAACAACTTTTAACAGAATTGGAAGTAGAAAAAGTTATTCCTAATTTTACTGTAAGGAAAAAGGGGTTTTATGAAAACCAAGCTAATAAATAAATTAAGTGTAAGACTCATAATTTCCATTTCTCTAATCCTTTTCAGCATTTTTGCAATATATACATATTTCCTTATTAAAAATCTTGATAATTATTTAACACAATCGCGTTTTGACAGTGCTTACAATATAAGCGACTTAATAAAAAAGTCTACACGTTATGGTATGCTTCTGAATCGAAGGCAGGATGTTCATGAAATTATTAAAACACTTGGTACTGAAAGAGGCGTTAATGATATAAGAATTTATAATAAGCAGGGCATAATCATCTTTTCAACGGACAGTTCAGAAATTTCTAAGAAAGTAAACCTTTCTGCCGAAGCATGTATAGTTTGTCATAATGGTAAAATTCCGTTGAGCAGCCTTACTATTCAGAATAAAATCAGAATTTATAAAAATAAAGAAAACAGAAGGGTTCTTGGATTAATAAATCCGATTCAAAATGAACCGGATTGTTATAATTCGACATGTCATGCACATTCACCAAATGTTCAAATTCTAGGAGTGCTTGATGTAGTTGTCGGACTTGATAAACTGGATGCAATAATCGCTAAAAATACTAAGGAAACTATAATCAATGCCTTTCTTATTACAGTTGTTATTTCATTTTGCTGCGGTTTATTTATAACAGTTCTTGTTAATCGTCCTATTAATAAATTTACTAAAGGGATTGAAGAAATCGGCAAGGGGAATTTATCGTATAAAATAAATCTAAATACAAAAAATGAATTGG
Source organism: Ignavibacteriaceae bacterium (assembly GCA_046705645.1). Taxonomy (GTDB): domain Bacteria; phylum Bacteroidota; class Ignavibacteria; order Ignavibacteriales; family Ignavibacteriaceae; genus FEN-1297. The sequence goes on from JBJKQE010000040.1 coordinate 13,897, forward strand.
GACAGCTTGCACATCGATTTAATGATATGTCTTTAAAACTTAACGCGGCTTATGAAGAAATAAAAAACTGGTCCGAAACACTTAATGATAAAGTAAATGAGAAAACCGTTGAATTGAAAAATATATATAATCAAGTGAACCAGATAGAAAAGTTAGCTTCCCTTGGAAAACTCTCTGCGACAGTTGCTCACGAACTTAATAATCCGCTCGAAGGAATTTTAACCTACAGTAAACTGATAATAAGGAAATTGCAGTCGATTCAAAAAGATTCTGAATATGCCAAATTAATAGAATATCTTGAATTGATTTCAGGAGAGTCTTCCCGCTGTGGAAAAATAGTTAAAGATCTGCTTTTATTCTCTCATGAAGAAAAGGATGAATTTGCTAATGAAGATCTTCAAAAAATAATTGATAAAAGTATTACGGTAATAAGGCATCACCTCGAGATATCTCATGTTACAATTGAAAAAGATTTGTCATCGGATCAAGTAGAAATAAACTGCAGCGGTCAAAAAATTCAACAAGCATTAATGTCGCTTTTAATAAATGCAATTGAAGCTATGCCTCAAGGCGGCAAAATTATTGTTAAGTGCGGTTGGGAAAATAAAAAAGCTGTTATTAGAATTATTGATGAAGGTACCGGAATTTCAAGTAAAGATTTACCACATATCTTTGAACCTTTCTATTCAACAAAGGATGCTTCTAAAGGAACCGGACTCGGATTAGCTGTTGCATATGGAATTATTACAAATCAAAATGGCTCAATTAATGTTGAACAGACTTCACCAAAAGGTACTACCTTTAAAATAACAATTCCCCAAAATGAAAATATTTCCTAAGAGTATTTATGGATAAAACAGAAAAAATATTAATTGTAGATGACGAAAAAATCGTTCGCGAATCTCTTTTCCACTGGTTTGAAGAAGAGGGATATATTGTTGATACTGCAGAGGATGGAGAGGCAGCAATAAAAAAATATGAACAAAATAAATTTGATCTCTTGCTTGTAGATATGAAAATGCCTGGTATGAGCGGTATTGAACTTTTAAATAAAATTAAGGCATTTGACAAAGACTCAGTTATAATTCTTATTACTGCATTCGCATCAGTTCCGACTGCAATTGCAGCATTGAAAAATGGAGCATACGATTATGTTACTAAGCCGGTTGACCCCGATGAACTAGCTCATTTAGTTAAAAATGCACTTGAACAAAGAGCTTTGAAAATTGAAAATAATCATTTGAAGGAGAGTATTGATGAAATTGTAAGGCCTGATAACTTAATTGGCGAAAGCTTCCAGATGAAAAAAATTTATAACCTTATTCAAAATGTTGCAAGTACAGATACTACAGTTATGGTGAGGGGTGAAAGCGGAACCGGGAAGGAACTGGTAGCAAAAGCTATTCATATAAACAGCAAAAGAAAATATTTTCCTATCATTCCTGTTAATTGCGGCGCTTTAGCTGAATCCATCTTAGAAAGCGAATTATTCGGTCATGAAAAAGGTGCCTTTACCGGCGCTCAATTTAGACGCAAAGGAAAGTTTGAATTGGCTGACGGAGGAACAATTTTTCTAGATGAAATTGGTTCTATTTCGGTTAAAATGCAGATTGAACTATTAAGAGTAATCGAGACAAAACAATTTAATCGTGTCGGCGGAAATGAGCTGATTAAAAGCGACTTTAGAGTAATTGTTGCCACAAACGAACCGCTTGAAGAACTGGTAAAAGAAGGAAAATTTAGAGAAGATTTATATTACAGGTTAAATGTATTTTCAATTGTAATACCGCCGCTGCGAGAAAGAAAAGAAGACATTCCGCTTCTAGTCAATTTCTTTATCAATAAATATTCGAGTTTGATGAATAAAAAAGTAAAAAGCGTATCGAAAGAAGCGATGGACTTTTTAATTAATTATGATTGGCACGGGAATGTTCGTGAATTGGAAAATGCAATTGAAAGAGCAATGGTTGTGGGTAAGAACGAAAATATAAATGTTGAGGATTTGCCGTTCCATCTATCTTCCAACCATCTCTATCTTGATAATGGAAATAAGAGTCTTGCCGCTATGGAGAAAAAACATATAAATAAAATTCTAAATGAAAATAACTGGAATATTTCTAGAAGTGCACAAGTTTTAGAGATTGATAGAGTAACCCTATATAATAAAATAAATAAATATGCTCTTAGTAAGAACGATAATTAATGGAAATTTTTATTGCTCCAATAAGATTTTCAAATGTTCAGCTTTTAAATAATCTCCTGAGTGAATTATCAAAAAGGTTTGCGGAACCGTTTAAAATATTAGAGCTTCAAATTGATCTCCAAAAATTTTTTTCGAAAGAAAGAAACCAATATTTTTCCACTCAAATAATTGCCGAGGCAATGAATCTTACGGAAAATGTAAACGGCAAGATTATTTTACTAAATGAGATTGATCTATTTGTTCCGGTTTTAACATTCGTTTTTGGCGAAGCTCAACTTGGCGGAAAACATTCTATAGTTTCAGTCTGCCGTTTGCATGAAGAATTTTACACAGGTGAATCTAATGACAAATTGCTTTTGGAAAGAACAATTAAAGAAGTACTTCATGAACTTGGGCATAATTTCGGTCTCCGGCATTGCTCGAACTGGGATTGCGTAATGCATTCCTCAACCGGGATTGAGGAGGTTGATATTAAAGGAAGTGACTATTGTCTTGATTGCAGAGAGAAAGTTGATGGATATAAATTTCTACATTTTTAATAAATAATTCTCAGTACTGAAAAACAAATTGTCAAATATTTTCAGGTAGTGAGAAATATTTTGACTGAACAGAAAATATTTTTTAATCTGATCATTTTAATAATATCAAATATTTCCCGAAATTAATTACCCATCAATAATTGCCCGAATGCAACTAATGCTTTGTAAATAAAAAAAATTTCAACAACTGCCTTCCTTTTATTCCAAAATTCTGCTAATAAATAATTCGATGTATACTTCAAATTACTTTTTTTACCAGTCTTTATTCATTTTCATATAAAATATTGGCTCGCAGTTTGCTTAAGTAATCTTGAATAAATTAATGAATAGGGGTGCTGTTATGCCTGCACAAATATTTTATTCTGAATTTTATAATCTCACCAAATTAGCTGCATTGAAAGAGCATATCAGTTTATGGTTACAATGAGTCAAAATATTTACAAAAATTCCGGCAGCAATCTGGATTGTATTTGGATAGGTTCAAGTATTATTGAAGATAAATTATGCAACAGGGAATTTGACTGTGAAAATTGTCCGTTAGATAAAGTATTAAAAAACCTTTTTTCAGATTCGAATTATAAAAGTAATTACGAGTTACAAAGTACCACATTTCTTGATAATATGATAAATAGAATTGAAGAAACTAGTTTTGACCCAAAATTAATTTATTTGAGAAATAATTTAGTAGTTAAGAATATATATGCAAACATCTTTTATCTGGGTTTAAATCCCTTAATAACAAATTTATTGGAAAATATAGTTCAAGTAAAAGAATATATGCGAAAGGTATATTTTGTAAAAGATGAAAAAATTTTATCAATAGAAGGAGAATGGGGAAATATAGCCTTTCAATCTTCTATAAATTTTCTATTGCTTGATAAATTAGATTGGTCATCTGAAGGTGTTAAAATGAATAAGTGGATTGCTCTTGTTGCTATAAATCAAAATGAACTTTCCGATAATTTGATATCGCATAATCAACTACAAACTAAGCAGACAAAAATTCTAAATATGCTAAAAGAGTATAAAGAGTGTTGTTTAATTATTAATTCAGATTTTTACGATAACAATGAGAAGATTAGGTATTTTTATCAACTCATCGGCAATGATGAATATGTAAATATAATAAATAACATAAATGCTGATTCCTAAAAAATCTAATTATTAAACGTATAATAGAATAAATTATAAAAATTAAACTTTTAGAACAATTTTTATCAAATAAACCAATTAAAGAAATTAAAAACTGAGATTATTATGAATATAAATGAAAAAATCTTAATCGTTGATGATGAGAAAATCATTAGAGAATCTCTATTTCATTGGTTTGAAAATGAAGGTTATCAAGTAGTTATTGCCGAAGACGGTGAGTCGGGATTAGCAAAATTTAAAAATGAAAAATTCGATCTGCTTCTGATTGATATGAAATTACCTGGAATCAATGGATTACAGCTTCTAAAAGAAATAAAAAATATTAACAGTGAAGTAATCGTAATAATGATAACAGCATTTGCTTCGGTTCCTTCGGCAATTACTGCATTTAAAGAAGGAGCTTATGATTATGTTACCAAACCGGTAGATCCTGATGAACTTACTCATATCGTGAAAAAAGCATTGGAAGAAAAAGCGCTAAAGTTTGAGTATAGTCAATTAAAAGAAAATATTTATGCCTATATTAACCCCAACAGCTTAATAGGTGAAAGTTCCCATATTAAAAAAATATATGAATTAATAAAAACAGTTGCACCTTCGGATTCAACTGCTCATATAATTGGAGAATGCGGTGTTGGAAAAGAATTAGCCGCCAAAACAATTCATATAAACAGTAAAAGGAAATATTATCCTTTTATTTCTATAAAATGCGGTGCATTAACCGAGTCTTTGCTTGAAAGTGAATTATTCGGAGAAGAAGCCGGAGCCACTCCTGGAAGTCATATAACTAAAAAAGGAAAATTTGAGATTATTAATGGGGGTACATTATATCTGGATGAAATATGCTCTATTTCTCTTAAAATACAGGCTGACATCCTAAATGTTATAGAAACAAAACAATTTTTAAGAATTGGCGGAAGCGAACGAATAGATACCGATTTCAGATTAATTGTAGCTGACAACGGAAAAATTGAAAGCTGCGTTAAAGAGGGAAAATTCAGAGAGGATTTATTTTATAAATTGAATGTATTTCCTATCCCGATTCCACCTCTTCGCGAACGTAAAGAAGATATTATTCTTATTGCTAGTTCTTTTGTAAAAAAATATTCAACTGCAGTGAATAAACCCATTAAAGAAATATCTAATGAAGCTATTGAATTTTTAATAAATTATGATTGGCCGGGTAATGTAAGGGAATTGGAAAACGCAATTGAAAGAGCGGTTGTAATTGGCAAAAATGAATTAATTACAGTAGATGATTTGCCTTTTCGCATTGCTTCATCTCCGCTTGATTTAGATGAAGGGAAAAAGAGCTTATCGGCTGTTGAAAAAAAATATATTCTAAAAGTGTTGAACGAGAATAAATGGAATATTTCCAGAAGTGCTCAAATTTTAGAAATAGACCGGGTAACTCTATATAATAAAATTAATAAATATGGTTTGAGGACTAGAGTTCATTGACTCATCATTATTTGCATCCCGGTCCCACTCCATAAATAAATAATTTAAATACCGAATTCTTCTTTTACTTCCTTAAACATTTGGATGGCAAAGTCCAAATCTTGTTTTGAATGGGCAGCAGAAATTTGAACTCTTATTCTTGCAGTCCCTTTCGGAACTACCGGGAAAAAGAAACCTATAACATAAACACCTTTTTCAAGAAGCCTAGCTGCCATTTTCTGAGAAAGTGCAGCATCACCAAGCATAATCGGAACAATTGGATGCACACCGGGTTTTATATTTAAACCTGCTTTTGTAATTCCATCGCGAAAATATTTTGCGTTACTTTCTAATTTATCTCTTAAATCTGTTGATGAATCAAGAAGGTCTAATACTTTCATGGAAGCAGCAATAATACTAGGTGCGACAGTATTTGAAAAAAGATACGGCCGTGAGCGTTGCCGAAGCATATCTATTATTTCTTTCCTTCCGCTGGTATACCCGCCGCTGGCGCCTCCCAGAGCTTTGCCTAAGGTTCCGGTAATTATATCGACTCTTCCAATTACATCATTATATTCATGAGTGCCTCTGCCATGTTTTCCCATAAATCCGACTGCATGTGAATCGTCTACCATAACCATTGCGTTATATTTATCCGCCAGGTTACAAATATCATTCAACTTAGCGATGAACCCATCCATTGAAAAAACGCCGTCTGTGGCAATTAATCGAAATCGTGCAGACTGAGTTTCCCTTAATCTTTCTTCCAGATCGTTCATATCACTGTTTTTGTAACGATATCTTTGAGCCTTACAAAGTCTTATTCCATCAATAATGCTGGCATGATTCAATTCATCACTTATAATGGCGTCTTCCTCGGATATTATTGTTTCAAATAGTCCGCCGTTAGCATCAAAGCATGAAGTATATAGAATAGTATCTTCGGTACCAAGAAATTCCGTAATTTTTTGTTCCAATTCTTTATGAATTTCCTGCGTTCCGCAAATAAACCGGACAGATGACAGTCCATAACCCCATTTATCATAACTCTCTCTGGCTGCTTTTATTATTTCAGGATGATTTGCCAATCCTAAATAATTATTTGCACACATATTTAAAACCGATTGACCGCCTTTAACCTCAATCCTGGAACTTTGAGGACCGGTGATAATTCTTTCTTTTTTAAAAAGTCCTTCAGTTTCAATTTGCGTTAATTGTCCTAAATAAAATTTTTTAGTAGACTCTGTCATGATAAATTCCTTTAACTTTTTTATAACAATTTTGATATTTCTTAATCAAAAATAAAGCAATTTTAAATTCTTAATAGAAAAATCCTCAGTAATTTTATTCTCTGTAATTTTTATAGAAGATTTTTTCGCGAACATTAAACTTTTTGTAAGTTATAATTTCTTAAGATAAATCATTTGTTCCTAAAATAAAATTTTAAAAGCTATACGATTGCATTTGCTATTTTACAACCATTCAAGAATTATTTTACCTGAATTACCTGATTTCATTAATTCGAAACCGTCTTTAAACTTGTCGTAGGGAAAATGATTTGTTATTATTGGCGAAATATCAAGGCCGGTTTGTATCATTACAGTCATTTTATACCAGGTTTCAAACATTTCACGGCCGTATATGCCTTTTAAAGTTAATCCGTTAAAAATGATCGTTTCCCAGTTAATAGCTGCACTATTTGGGAGAATTCCGAGTAAAGCTATTTTACCGCCATGGCACATAACATTTAACATGCTGTTAAGTGCATTGGTACTCCCCGACATTTCAAGCCCTATATCAAATCCTTCTTTCATCCCAAGTTCATTCATTACATTTTCCAGTTTTTCTTTGGTAACATCCACAGTTCTGGTAACACCCATTTTTTTTGCAAGTTCCAGCCGATTCGGATTAATATCCGTAATAACAACATAACGTGCACCGGCATGTTTTGCAATTGCCGAAGCCATTATTCCAATTGGGCCCGCGCCTGTTATTAGAACATCTTCTCCAAGGAGGTCAAACGATAATGCCGTATGAGTAGCATTACCAAACGGATCAAAGATTGAAAATATATCTTCCGGAATCGAAGGATCGCAATGCCATACATTAGAAACCGGGATACTAAGATATTCGGCAAAACATCCGGGCCTGTTTACTCCAACACCTTTTGTATTTTTACATAAATGCCTTCTGCCCGCCAAGCAATTTCTGCAGCGCCCGCAAACTATATGCCCTTCACCGCTTACAAGTTCACCGATATTAACATCATGCACGTTGGTGCCCAAAGCTTCTACAGTTCCGACATATTCATGCCCGGTTACCATAGGTACTGGTATTGTTTTTTTTGCCCATTCGTCCCAATTGTAAATATGAATGTCAGTACCACAAATTGAAGTTTTATGTATTTTTATCAAAACATCATTTATTCCTACTTCGGGCACAGGAACTTCATCAAGCCACAAACCAGGCTCGGCATATTTTTTTACTAACGCCTTCATCTTTTTCATTTGTTTTCCTTTAAAAATTTAAATGTGGAATTTTTGAAGTAATTATAAGAATTTAACAAGATTAATATTGTGATAAGAAAATTAGAAATTAGTCGGACAAACAACAAATAAGTAAAAATCCAAATAATCGTTTTGTTCGTTTAATAAATGGAGGTTAGGCAAATTTAATTAGACACAGAAGTATTAAATTAATTTAGGATGTATGAATCTTCCCCTTCGTTAATATCAGGTAAGTAACAAATATTATTTTATTTATTGAAAAAGTGCGAACTCTGAGTTTGACGGTGCATCAGAAGAATCTTTTTGCTTTTGATATTTTTCATCAAACCATTCTTCAACAATTTCATTTTCAAGCGCAGTCGCTTTAAGCCAGTCGATTTCTTTTTCCGATGCCATCATGTCCGAAAAAGCTAACCTTAAACCATCGGAAATAAATGACTCTGCAACTTTTTTATTTGAAAATTTTATCGGGTCTTCTAAAATATATTTATTTGATAAAAGGCTTCTTAATGTATCTTCGTAAAAATCGGTGGCAAATCCTAATCTTAGGGCAACATCTCTAAGTATCCTTTTCTCAGGTTCGGTTAATTGATTATCTTTTTTAGCGACAATTAATAATCCTTTTAAATAGCTGCTTTTATCTTTTAAAGTTAACTCCATTAAAATCTCTCTTTTTTGCAAAACAAAAGTACAAAAAAAATTCAATTCACTAAAATTTTAGGTCGCATTTCTTCGATTAATTTTTCATTAAGAATTTATGACGTATTTTTACTTTTATCTAAATCAAATTTCACATCAGAAAAAAGTCTTATTTCGCAAATTAAATTGAATTTAATAAATAGGTAAGAAAAAATAATTTTTCAAGTAATAAGTATATTATCTACAGAGCTAACTTAGTTCCAAATAATATTTTATTTCAAGGAAGAAATTGTTCCCAATTAAAATGTATCACATTTATTAGTAACATCAATTATGAATAACCTAAAAATGTGCAACCGGCAGTTCATTTTCGATAAGCGGGAAAAAATTAGGACAATTATTTAATGCTACTTTACCGATAATCTCCGCTGCTTCTTTAAAACTTAGTGACGATGTATTTAAAACCAAATTGTATAATAACGGGTCTTCAACATCCTTCTTAAAATATTTTTTCAAATAATTTTTTCTAGCCAAATCTTCTTTTTTAATATAATCATTTGCTTCAGACCTGGATAAATTATAATTATCCATAACATATTTTATCTTTTTTTCAGTTGAAGATATCAATCTGATATGGAAGGAGTTCTTTAATTTTCCCGTTATGATATTTCCGGCTCTTCCGATAATTATACAGTTACCCATTTGAGCAAGTTGCAATATTGTGTTGCTTGATTTATTAACTAATATCCATGTATTCGGGTGAAGGCCTAACAACTCATTAACTGTTGATTTTAGCTCCGATAATTTGTCTTCAACAAAGTATTGGCTGAGTGTTTGTGGGAGGTGATGATCCTCTAGAACTTTTTCGATTAGGTTTTTATCGAAGAGCGTCCATGGAGCATAATATTCATTCCAATAAGGCTGAAAAAAGTTAATTAACTCCATACCAATTTTATCAGCTCCGGTTCCCGTCTCCCTCGAAATAGTAATGCATGGCCCCTGTTTTTTCTTTTCATTTTTTTGCTCTAAATCTTTGGCATGCGATTCGATATAATGTTTCGCCTTTTCAAATGACCCTTTTACTAACATATCAATACCCTCCTTTTAATTAATGATTCTTTTAATTAATCAGAAGAAAAGATATAGCTTATTTTAATATAATATTTTTTTAAATGAGTCTAAACATAATTTCCGGACCATTACAAATAAATTATTGCCCCTTGAGCTAATTAATAATTAGAACAGCTAATTTATCTCATGGCTGTGCAAGAATTTATGCCGATTAGATTTGAATGAGTACTTTTAGAAAATCATTATTCAATCGCCTGGAGAAAACATTTCAGGAAATCTTTTCATAACTGATTTCCCGATAACTTCGGCAGCTTCTTCATCAGAGATCATATGAGTATTAATTATGAGGTGATATAATAAAGGATCATTTATATCTTTATGAAAGTAATTCATTACGTAGTCTTTTCTATCTTCATCTTCTTTTTTAATATAGTCTAAAGCTTCTTTCTTATCGAAATCATAAAGATTTTGAACATGGTTAATCCTGTCTTCAAGCGGAGCGACTAAACGGATATGAAATGTATTCCAAAGTTTGGAAGTAATCACGTTCGCACCTCTATCTAATATTATTACATTTCCTATTTGCGCCAATTGCAGAATTGTATCCGTAGTTTTATGCACAAGGTTCCAGATAGAAGGCTGACCGCCGAGTAATTCAGCCGTAATAGATTGAACGGCTGAGTATTTTTTTTCTTCCATTAATCTGCTTAACCTTTGAGGCAACTGATGATCCTGAAGAACTTTTTCAATTAGATTTTTATCAAATACGGTCCATTGGATCGGATTGCTGTTATAAAAATTACTTAAATAATCTATTAGTCGTTCACTTATAATATCCGCACGCGCACCCGGTTCTCGGGAAATTGTTATACATGGTCCTGATTTTATTTTTTGATTTTTTCCTTTTAAGCTTTCTTCAAGTTTTTGCTGGCTTTCCACATACAATTTTGCTTTCTCAATTGCGCCTTTCACAAGCATAAGGCATCTCCTTCCTATAAAAGCTCGTTTGAAAAATTTATATTTTTAGTATTATTTTTTTATAAAAAATGTTTTCCGCTAAGTATGTACGGGAATAATAGTGAAAAAATTAATAATTATTTTTTCATTAATTATTTCCAAAAATATTCAATAGGATTTAATAATTTACCTAAAAAAATTCTGTGATTAGAAACAAAACTTTAATTTTATATAGAAATTTTATCTCTTTGTCTCAAGTGTAAAATATCATTGTTCAATTAAGGAAGAATCTAAAATGCTTAGCCAATCATAATTATCAATAAAATATTGTAAATTATATGTATGAATTTAAAATTTGGGGAAATGTTTAACCTTCCCCGGTCAATTATTAATAGAATAATTTGGAGTTAAGCAATATGGAATTCAGAATTGAAACTGACAGTATGGGTGAAATGAAAGTCCCTGTTAATAAATATTACGGCGCACAAACAGCCAGATCATTAATGAATTTTAAAATTGGCGGAGAAAGATTCCCTCGTGAATTAATCAGAGCACTCGGCATTCTAAAGAAGGCCGCAGCTTTAACAAATAAAGGACTTGGAATTTTACCGGCAGAAAAAGCGGACTTAATTATTAAAGCAGCTGATGAAGTTATAGAAGGAAAATTAGATGAGCACTTCCCTTTGGTAGTCTGGCAGACCGGAAGCGGTACTCAAACAAACATGAATACTAATGAAGTAATTTCAAACAGAGCTATTGAAATTGCCGGCGGCGTTTTGGGAAGCAAAAAGCCGATACATCCGAACGATGACGTAAACAAAGCTCAATCATCAAATGATACCTTTCCGACCGCAATGCATATTGCTGCTGTTGAAGAAATTCATCGAAGATTAATTCCAATGGTTACCAAACTAAGAAATGCGCTGGAAGCAAAGTCTAAAGAGTTTAAAGATATAATTAAAATCGGAAGAACTCATTTAATGGATGCTACGCCTTTAACTCTCGGACAGGAATTTTCCGGATATGTTCAGCAGCTTACCAATGGATTGGAAAGAATTAATAGTTGTTTAACCCGGCTTTATGAATTAGCTCTAGGCGGCACTGCTGTCGGAACCGGTTTAAATACTCATCCGGAATTTGCGGTTAAGGCTGCGTCTCAAATTGCTTCGCTTACCGGCAAACCGTTTATAACTGCGAGAAATAAATTCGAATCGCTGGCTGCTCATGATGCAATGGTTGAAACAAGCGGTGTAATGAAAACATTAGCAGCTTCTTTAATGAAAATTGCAAATGATATAAGATGGCTTGGTTCGGGACCACGCTGCGGGATCGGCGAATTGCTTCTTCCCGAAAATGAACCCGGAAGTTCAATTATGCCCGGTAAGGTAAATCCCACTCAATCTGAAGCAATGACAATGGTCTGTGCTCAGGTTATCGGGAACGATACTACCGTTACCGTAGCCGGTGCGAGCGGAAATTTTGAATTAAATGTATTTAAACCTGTAATAATTTTTAATGTTCTTCAATCGATTCGATTGTTAGCTGATGCTTGTGAAAGTTTTACCGACAATTGTGTATCGGGCATTAAAGCAAATGAAAATAATATTAAGAAGCACCTAAATGATTCGTTAATGCTGGTTACTGCATTAAATCCTCATATCGGGTACGATAATGCAGCCAAAGTAGCAAAGAAAGCTCATAAGGAAAATAAGACATTAAAAGAAGCAGCAGTTGAATTAAATTTATTAACTGCTGAAAAATTTGATGAAGTAGTTAGGCCTGAAAAGATGGTAGGTCCAAAAGCATAACATAGGCGATTAACTTTTGCATCAAGTTACTAAAATCGAAATTAATTTTTCTTAAATTATGAACCCGTTTTCGTTATGGGAACGGGTTGCTTTTAAAAAGGGTGAATTATAAATGAACTGGAACGGAATTTTTTCTCTCCTTTTTGCCTGCATCGAATTTGTTATGTTAATCAACATATTCATCTTTGCAGAGAAAAATGCAATAAATAAAATGATAGTATTGTTAGTTGCACTTCTTGCAGTATATCAGTCTTTAGAATTTATAATTTGTAATTTAGGATTAAAGTATTCTTTACTTGTATATTTTGCTTTTGTGGTCATTTCATTCTTACCGCCGTTAAATCTATTATTTAACTTTAAATATTTTAAACACAATCAAAAAATTCTGCTTTTAATTTTTATACCGGCTGTGTTTTTTATTATTTATTATTCCTTTGTTATACAGAAATTTGAAGTAGTTGCATGTACTGTTTTTTACGCATCATATAATTATCCGTTGGGTACGTTATTCGGGTTTTTTTATTACGGCCCCGTTATTTTTTCAATAGCATTTTTATTTTTTGAGAAAAAGAAACTAAAAAACCCTAAAGTTAATAAGCAGATAAATGCACTTTTATTCGGAGAATTATTTATCTCTGTTCCCGTAATTCTGGCATTTTTGTTTTCTTTATTTCGATCTTACGGTTTGTTAAAAAATATAGAAAGCGTTATGTGCAAATTTGCATTTGTATTTGCAATTTGCCTGGTTTATTTTGCATTAAATAATAAAAAAGCGCTTAATGAATGAAACTATTTTGAATATTTACCTTATTATCAATAATAATCTCGTTGTGGAATTCAGGGCTGTCGGATACGAAATGGAGGGGGGAGACGATAACAAGATTAAATTTTTAAAAAGCAAAGCTGTAGAAGATTTCCCGCATGCTTATCATTTTGATGCGCCGTCAAATGTAAAAGGAAACTTTATGCCTTATAAAAAATTCTCGAAGCTTGAAAAAAGAGGCAGGCAGTTTGAGCTTTTTGAAGAAATTTTCGAAAATTTCAAAGTTCCGCAGAATCCGCTGATTTGTGTTACACCGGTTGTGGACGGAAAAATTTTAGCGGGTGAATAATTCAAATTCAGCACGTAAACATTTCATTAATTACTTTTAATAAATAAAATTTGTGTACTTGAATTCTTATCAAGAGCAAGTTAAAAATTAGGTTTAGGAATGATGAAAATGAAAGTAAATTAAAAAAGCTTAAGAAAGTAAGATTATTATATGAAAAAAATAATTTTGTTTTTTATCATACTTTATTCAATAGCTATGGCAAAATCAGATATTAAGTTTGTCGGGAACATTAAATTACATAAAGTCCTTAATAATGGAGTCGAATTTATTTTGGACAATGCTCTGTTAAATGTATACGTTGTAGAAAATAATATTATCCGTTTCCGGTATACCGATAAAAAAGAATTTTCTCCAGCTCCGTCATATGCAGTGATTAAAGACAAATCGGGAGATGCGGAAAATGGACCGATTAAAGTAAAATTTACTTTTGAAGATAATGGTAAATATTTTCTTCTCGCCACATCCGATTTGAATGTTGAGATTTATAAATCACCCTGCCGCGTTTCCATATTCGATAAAGATATGACCTTGATCAATGAAGATGAAAAAAGCTTTGGTGTAAGCTTTGTAGGCGAAAGCGTTAAGTGTTATAAAAAACTTTTTAACGATGAAAGATTCTTCGGCTTAGGTGAAAAAACCGGGAACCTGGATAAACATGGAAACCAGTACACAATGTGGAATACGGATCATCCTGGATATGACAATACATGGGATCCGCTCTACGTCTCAATTCCTTTTTTCATTGGAGAAAGGGAACATAAGGCATATGGAATATTTTTCGATAACACTTATAAATCCTACTTTAACATGGGAGCCAGCAACAACCGTTTTTACTGGTTCGGTGCAGACGGCGGCGAAATGAATTACTATTTCATATATGGGCCCGGAATAAAAAAAGTTATTTCATCTTACACGGAACTTACCGGCAGAATGCCTCTTCCTCCCAAGTGGGCGCTCGGATACCAGCAAAGCAAGTGGAGCTATTACCCGGAATCCGAGGTGAAGAGAATTGCACAAACATTCCGCGATAAAAAAATCCCATGTGATGTTATTTATCTTGATATAGACTACATGAACGGTTACCGGGTTTTCACTTGGAATAAAGATAGATTTCCCGATCCTCCTAAAATGTTGAGTGAACTGAGGGATGAAGGATTTAAAATTATTCCCATAATCGATCCCGGAATTAAGGCAGACACTAATTACTTTGCAGCAAAAGAAGGTTTGAAAAAAGATTTGTTCGTTAAGTATCCGGATGATGTTGTTTATGAAGGACAGGTCTGGCCGTCCTGGTCTTATTTTACGGACTTTACGAAAAAAGAAGGCAGAGACTGGTGGGGAAAAAATCTTTCCTCAATGCTTAAACAGGGTGTTGAAGGATTTTGGAACGATATGAACGAACCTTCCGTATGGGGACAGGCTTTCCCGGACATGGTTCAATTTTCTGATAACGGATTCGGTGCTTCTCACAGAAAAATTCACAATGTTTATGCGCTTGAAGAAGCAAGGGCAACTTACAATGCTTTTCTTAAATATTCTCCCTGCAAAAGACATTTTATGTTGACCCGCGCTGGATTTGCTGGTATACAAAGATATTCAGCCGTTTGGACAGGCGACAATGTTGCCAATGAAGAATCTCTTAAGCTTGCATGCACCATACCTCTCGGGATGGGATTAAGCGGATTGCCTTTTGTAGGTTCTGATGCAGGCGGCTTTATTGGAGTGCCATCCCCTGAACTTTATACTAGGTGGATGGAACTTGGTGCATTTACACCGTTTTTCCGCGGACACTCTGCAATTGACCAGAAGGACAAAGAGCCTTGGGCATTCGGGCAGCAAGTTGAAGGCTGGGTTAGAAATATAATATCATTACGATATGAAATGCTGCCGTTTTTATACAATGAATTTTATAACTCAACCCAAACCGGTCTGCCTATTATGCGGCCGATGTTTTTGAATTATCAAAATGATGATGAATGTTATACCGATGCGGCGCAGTATCAATTTATGATCGGTGAAAATTTACTGGTTGCACCTGTATTTGACGAGCACAGCAATTTTAAAAAGCTTTATCTGACGAAAGGTAAATGGTATGATTGGTGGACCGGAAAAATTTATAACGGCCTTCAATGGATTATTGTAGATGCGCCGGTTTATCAAATTCCGTTTTTTATAAAACAAGGAGCATTTTTACCGATGCAGGATGTTGAACAGTTCATCGGCGAGAAGAAAATGACCGAACTAAAAGTTGTTGTCTTTCCTTCCGCAAATAGCAAATATTCCTTTTATGAGGATGACGGCATCAGCTATAATTTTAAGGATGGTAAATATTCATTAACGGAATTTGAATCAAAACTTGGAAAAAGCACAAGGGAAATTAACATTAAAAATATTCATGATGGTTATAATCCTAACTGGAAAAATTATTCGCTTAAAATATTAGATGTTGATAGCGTTGAGGAAGTTTTTGTTAACGGGGTTAAGCTTAATAAATTTGACTCCAAAAAGGTTTTAAATAATACAGATGACGGATATTATTTTGACAAGGATGTAAAAACATTGTTTGTTAAAGTGAAGAAAGAAAAGGATATAGAAATTAAATATTGAGAATTTATTTAAAAATATTTAAATCTGGTTTGAATAAAGTTAAAAAAAAAGACCTTGTTGTTAAATTCAAGACAATAGAATATTAAACGGAACACATAACAGTTAACAACTTAAAGATTTATAAAACTTTAGATTGATATAAAAACATAAATTTGCTTCGGTTATATAAATTTTTTATACCCAGCTAACTTTTCCATGTTTTTTATCGATTATAAAAAAAATATGGTATGAAAAGTATAAACATATTAATATTATTTATTTTTTTATTAACATCCATCAATAATCTAAAAGGTAATTTTGTGTTCGTAAGCGATAAGACCAAATTAAATAAAGAAGTTACGGGATACGGAAATTATCCGGGTAAAAAAGATTTAAATAAATATTACTCAGAAAAAAAGCTCGGCTCCTTTGTTGAAAACGGCAAAACTTATTTTAGATTATTTGCCCCGGACGCTGAAAGCGTAACTCTTGTAACCTTTAAAAAGGTGACTGATAAGACCGGCACCGAATATAAAATGATTAGGGATGATGAAGGCATTTGGGAAACTTCAATTAATGGTGAAAATTATGGACTATACTACGGCTACATGGTTTTCAATCCAAAATATCCCTCTACTAAAAATGTAGTGTGCCTGGATCCCTATGCTAAAGCCGTTGCTTCATTTAACACATATTACACTCCGCGCCGTGCAATTGTTGTTAAAGATGAAAATTATGATTGGCAGGAAGATCATTGGATACAGCGCGATTGGAGAGATTTAATAATTTATGAAATACATGTTAGAGACATGACCGCCAACCCTTCTTCAGGATCAGATAAACCCGGAACTTATGAAGGTTTAATAGAACACGGCAAACTTGGAGGAATAGATTATATTAAAAAATTAGGTGTTAATACTGTAGAATTAATGCCCTCGCAGGAATT